>CAZUDC010000026.1:0-14284 GCA_964619105.1 uncultured Ruminococcus sp. | reverse complement strand
AATAAAAATAGCATAAAATCAATAAAGATCCTACTTAATTATGATACTATTCTATTTTTATTTACGTCTTGCAATGCTGCTTTTATTATGGTATAATCAAATAAAAAGAAAAAAGGAGCATTTATTTATGAGCAATACAAAAAAAATCAAGCTTATGACAGATTCTGCAAGCGACATCTCCCCTGAGCAGGCAGAAGAATATGACATTGCACTTGTCAATTTCTGGATAATGGTTGGCGAAAAAAGTCTGCGTGAACACGTTGAATATTCAACGGAGGAATTTTACAGGCTTCTTGACGAAAGCGAGGAAATGCCGCATACCTCTCAGATCCGCACCGAGGATTATATTGAGGAATATGAAAAGCAGTATAATGACGGAGTTACCGACCTTATCAATGTTGTTATTGCGTCGATCGGCTCAAATTCATTCAATAACGCAAATGCCGCAAAGGCAAAATTTTATGAGCTTCACCCCGAGGCTAAGGACGTTATGAACATTACTATCATCGACAGCAAGGGATATACGGGGGTTTACGGATTTCCTGTTATGCTTGCGGCAAAAAAGCTTCAGAAGGGTGCTTCTGCGGAGGAGCTTATTGATTTCCTTACCGATTGGGCAGACAGCGGAATTATCATCTGCACGGCGTATACTCTTAAATATGCAAAAAAATCAGGCAGAGTCGGCTGTGTTTCGGCATTTGTCGGTGAAATGCTTGGACTTAAACCTATTATCACATTTACAGAAGCTGTTTCAGAAACAGTTGCCAAGGTTAGAGGTGAAAAGCAGGTTATCCCCAAAATGGTGGAGTGCGCTCTCTCTCATATGGTGCCTGAAACGCCTTATGCAATACTTAACGGAAGCCGTCCCGAGCTTACAGAGGAGCTTACGAAGCTTATGAAAAAGGCTGTTGGCTATGATCCCGAGGAGATATGCGAGGTCGGAGCGACTATCGCCTGCCATCTTGGTCATGAAGTATCCGGAATAGTTGTAAAGGGCCCGAACAGAAAGGCATAAAAAATATAAGCAATACCACAGGCGCGTGGTATTGCTTTTTTGTTAAGCCAAAACCGACATGATCAATTCGGTAACGAACGCTCCGACGCAAGCCGCCGCCGCAACCGTGATGAGAGATTTGTTTTTGAATGCGAAAACAAGTGCCGCCACAAGTCCGACAACAGCGGATATTATGCTTGATGTAGAATAAAGTATTGCAGGTATCGTCATCGCTCCGAGAACTGCATAAGGCACATAATACAGCATATTTTTCAGAAAAGCCGACTGTATCTTTTTTCTGCAAAGCACAAACGGCACCATTCTTATCAGATAAGTCACAAGTGCCATTACAAGTATGTAAATAATTACATCAGACATCTTCCTCGTCCTCCTTTTTCGGGAAAAGGACAGCACCGAGAACGGACGCTGTGACTGCGCATATTATAATGGAAAAGCCGCTCGAAATTCCTGAAAAGAGCGGAATATATTTAAAGCAGCAGCTCATTACTGCGGATATTGCAACGACTGAAAGCACTCCGACAGATTTCCTTGCAGGAGGAATGAATATAGCAAGGAACATACCATAAATAGCGATACCGAGAGCAGCTTTGAGCATATCGGGCAAAAGCTCGCCTGCCGCCGCACCTAAAAATGTTCCGCTGCTCCAGCATAAAAACGGTATCAGAACAAGCCCATACATATATTTAACGCCAATTTCTCCCTTTTTGCCTGCCGCAACAGCGAAGATCTCATCAGTCATACCGAATGACGTACTGAAGCGATGACCAAGTGTAAAGCTTTTGTCAAGCTTTTGCGAAAGTGAGATACTCATAAGAGCGTAACGCATATTGATAACAAGCTGGGTGAGTATCATTTCGATCAATGTGCCGCCTGCGGCAATAATGCCAAGCCCTGCAAGCTGACCTGCGGAGGTAAGATTCGTCATGGATATAAGAAGAGCCTGAAAAACAGTAACTCCGCTTCCAGCCGCTGCAATACCAAAGCTGAACGAAACGGAGAGATAACCTAATCCGATGGGTATTCCGTCGCGCAAGCCGTCTGTAAATTTATATTCCGATAGATCTGAACTTTTCAATTTTAAACTTCCTTTTTCTTTAAATTCAATCTTAATTATACCATTTGTGGCGATTTTTTACAATGTACAAAACGACGAAATACCGTATATTTACATATATTCTGGCTTAAAGCTATGGGATATTACACAATTATATATTTACAGCTCTTGCAATTTCTGTGCATTTATGATATAATATGATATAGAAAATATCCTTGAAGGAGGAGATGTATATGAGTAAAAAGATAATTGCTATTGGCAGACAATTTGGAAGCGGAGGACATCTTGCGGCTGAAAAGGCTGCTGAAATGCTCGGCTTTGAATATTATGACAGGAAGCTTTTGGATCTTGCTGCAGAAAAAAGCGGTCTGAGTATGCACGCCGCAAATGAAGCAGATGAAAAAGCTGCAAATCCTTGGTATTATGCTTCTATGAGCCAGTCTTCAGCCATCGCAGGCTTTAATCTTTGCACTAACGATACTCTTTTCAATGTTCAGAGCGGAATTATCCGCGAAATTGCACAAACAGAAAATGCTGTAATTGTCGGAAGATGCTCCGACTATATCCTCCGCAATGCTGACTGCGAGCTGTTGACGGTTTTTATCTACGCACCGCTTGAAGCGAGGATAAAGCGAACAATGGAGCGTGACAAGGTATCAGAGGGGGAAGCTATCGCCAAAATCAAGCGTCACGATAAACAGAGAAAGCTTTATTATGATTTTTACACTGATAAAAAATGGTCCGCACATGAAAGCTATGATCTGACTATAAACAGCGAAAAATTTGGCATTGACGGAGCTGCGGAGCTTATCTGCAAGGCAATAGGAAAATAACTTTGGCAAGATGTCCCCCGCCTCTAAGGCGCGGGTTCCATTTACTGTTCAGTGGGAGTTCAATCTCCCACTGAACATAGGTTGGCTTCGCCAACCCTTGCCACGTTAAATGATGGGGCAAGCCCCTTATTGAATTGCATAAAAAAACAAGCCTCGGGGCATTCCGTTTTGGAAAACTCCGAGGTGTATTATTATTTCCAGCCGATCGCAAGCCTGTGAACAAGCTCCGCACCGATCCTGTCAAGCGGAAGCTGTTCTGAACAAGCGCCCAGCTTAAACGCCTCCATCGGCATACCGTAAACAACGCAGGTATCCTTATCCTGACCGATGGTATGGCCGCCTTTTTTATGGATCTCAAGCAGACCCTTTGCACCGTCTGCTCCCATTCCTGTGAGCAATGCGGCGGCGGTTTTCGCTCCGGAGGTTTCCGCAACGCTTCTGAACAGCACGTCAACTGACGGACAATGCCCCGAAACCTTTTCACCCTCGTAGCATCTTATATAATAGCCTTTTGAATCCTTTTTCAGCTCCATTTGCAAGCCGCCTGCACCGATTATACAGTCGCCTGGATTCACTCTGTCGCCGTCAACCGCTTCACGGACATTCACTGCACAGCTTTTATCCATTCTTTGTGCATACATCTTTGTAAAAACGGGCGGCATATGCTGAACCACAACAACGGGCGGCATATTGTCGGGGAAAGCCTTTATAACACATTCAAGTGCGTCCGTGCCGCCTGTGGATGCTCCGAGAGCAACGACATAGCCTTCTGCACTTCTTTTATTAAGCACGGCAATATCAGCCTTATCGGGCAGAACAGGTATAAAGCGTTTTATTGCGCTATTGCTTGTATCATTCGCTGTAACGGATAGACCATCAACCTTTGTTCCTGTTTTTTTTATATAATTTTCGCGTCTTGACGCCGCAAGTATGACCTTTGTTGCGATAATGCTGCAAAAGGTATTGAACTCGTTGTTCTTTTTCGGCTTGAGCATAAAATCAGCCGCACCTGCACCCCTTGCGTCGCTTTCGGAAAAATTGCTGTTTGAAGTCATCATAATGCAGGGCATAGGATACTGCGCCATAAGCTCTCTGACAAATTCAAAACCGTTCTTTTTCGGCATTTCAACGTCGATTATCATCACATCGGGCTTAAGACCTATGACCTTATCCTTTGCGTCAAATGCGTCCGTTGCAGTGCCGACGATATCAATGGTTCGGTTTTCAGCAAGCTTCCGGGCGAGAGCCTCTCTGAAAAGCCTTGAATCATCGACTATCAGCAGTTTCTTTTTTTTTGTATTCATAAACCTTCATTCTATACATGGGGAACGCTGTTATTTCCCTTCGCTTACTCTTCTGTAAACGGCGGGCTTGATGTAGGTATAGCGAGTGCCCTTGCCTACGCTTTCAGCGTGTCCGACATAAAGATATCCGCCTTCCTTTGTAACATCGTAAAACCTCTCAACAAGAGCTGTTTTAGTGTCCATTTCAAAATATATCATAACATTGCGGCAGCTGATAAGATCATATTTCTTTACAGGCGGTATTCTGTCCATAAGATTAAACTGCTTGTATTCTATCATCTTTTTCAGCTTATCGCAAACCTGATATGTATTTGCGTCGATCTGCTTAAAATATTTTTTCACCCAGAGCGGGGGAACGTCCTTTATCTGTTCTGCGTTATAAACCCCTGCTGAAGCCTTGGCGAGAACGTCGGTATCAAGATCCGTTGCAAGAATTTTAATAAACCAGTTCTTGCCCTCAAAATATTCATCAATTGTCATTGCGAGAGTATACGGCTCCTGTCCTGTTGAAGAAGCGGCACACCACACGCTCAGTGTCCTGTCCTTATTTGTTTTTTCAAAATAGGGCAGAAGCGTTGTTTTCAGATACTCGAAATGCTCCGGCTCACGCATAAAATAAGTATGATTAGTCGTCAGCTTATTCACAAGCTGCATTGTCTCATTTCCTGTTTTATCTGCAAAAGCGAAGTCAATAAACTCCTTAAAGGACTTAAATCCGCGCTGTGTGACTGTATTTGAAAGTCTGCCCTCGATAAGAACCCTCTTTTTTTCAAGGTTGATACCGTAGTTCGACTTCATGTAATCGACAAGTCTTTTAAAATCATCATCTGTAAGCTTCAACATTTTGTGCTGCTCCGATCATTCATTTGAAACGAGCTTATGGCAGTCAAGGAGAAGCTTTATCTCGTCCTCTGTGTTGATAATGTTCTTAAGATAATGATTGGAATTGACGTTTTTATTATCAGGCACCTTGCTGATAATGCTCTTATCGGCAACCAACACCTCCTGAACGCGGTCAACGATAACTCCGACCTGTTCGCCGCTCTCAAATTCGAGTACGATTATACAGGTTCTGTCATCGTAAGGTATTTCTTCCATGCCGAAACGCTTTCTGATGCTTATAACAGGCACGATCTTACCTCTGAGGTTGATAACGCCCTTGATATAATCGGGTATTTTCGGAACAACGGTTATCTGCTCAATGCTGATAATTTCGTTGATAAATTCAATTTCTATTCCATACGTTTTTTCGCCGATAGTAAAGAAAAGGATCTCCGTGCCGTTAGCTGTAAAGGTCTTTTTCTTTTCAGCGGTATAAATCTCATCGCTCATTATTTTCATCTTCCCTTTGAGTTGATTCAGGCTTTTTTAAAGGAGCCTGTCAACCTTTTATACAAACTATATGTAATATTTTTCTTTTAAATTCCGTCAAGTATATTAGCTACATCGAGGATAATTGTGATAGAGCCATCTCCGAGAATTGAGCAGCCTGCCATACCATTCTGCTTGACGTTGAAGGTATTGAGCAGTGACGAGAACGGCTTAACAACGACCTGCTGTTCACCGATAAGCTCATCTGCAAACAGGCAAGCCGACCTGCCCTCTGTTTCAACGAGAATAACGATACCCTCAAAGAGATCGCTCGTACCCGGTTCAAGGTCATAAACATCATACAATCTGATAAGCGGGAAGCATTCGCCTCTTATCATAAGCATTTCCTTGCCGTCTGTATCCTTGATAAGCTGGTTTGGCTTGATCTTGAAGGATTCTCTGATGGAATTGATCGGGATAGTGAAGATAGACTGTCCGACAGAAACCTCCATACCATCAACAATAGAGAGTGAAAGTGGGATCTTGATGATGAAGCTTGTACCTTCGCCCCACTTGGAATCAACGGAAACAGTGCCGCCGACCTTCTCGATATTCTTCTTAACAACGTCCATTCCGACGCCTCTGCCCGAATACTCTGTAACCTGTTCATTTGTCGAGAAGCCCGGGAGCATAATCATATTGCAGATCTCTTTATCGGTATATTCATTCATCGGCTTGGTAAGAAGGCCGTTCCTTTCAGCCTTTTCAAGAACCTTCTGTGTATTTACGCCTGCACCGTCGTCAGCGATAACGATAATAACCTCGTTTGAGGAATTATATGCGGAAAGTGTAATTTTTCCCTTTGCAGGCTTGCCTCTTGCAATTCTGTCCTCAACGTTATCCTCGATGCCGTGATCCATTGAATTTCTTACCATATGCATAAGGGGATCGTTGAGCTGATCTATGATAGACTTATCAACCTCTGTTTCCTCGCCCTCAAATATAAGATCAACGTCCTTGCCAAGCTTTACCTTCATATCTCTTACGATACGGGTCATCTTATTGAACGCACCCGAAATAGGCACCATTCGTATCGACATAACTGTATCCTGCAATTCAGAATTAAGCTTTCTGAGCTGACGTGCGGATTTCTGGAAATTATCAAGGCGAAGTCCCTTCAGATCGGGGTTTGATGTTACCATTGCTTCTGTGATAACAATTTCTCCGACAAGATCGAGAAGGGTATCAAGCTTATTGAGATTAACGGAGATAAGCGACTGCTTAGCACCTGTGCCCTTGTTTCCAAGCATATTATTGATCTGTTCGACCGACTTCTTTTCAGGCTGCTGAACAGCGGCAGGCTTATTTTCACCTGCTCTGCCATTATCAGCAGGAGCTGCTGCCGGAGCAGGTGTGCTGTCCGAGGAAAGAATCTCGCAGCATTTAACGTTAGGACTGCCGTTTATCGCACGGATAACACCCTTGGGGTCATCCGCTTCAAAGGTGATCCTGAAGCCGTTATCGATGATAGTCTGTGCCGTTGCTGAATTTTCCTCAATGTCGGAAGGGGTGAACGAAATAGACTTACAGCTGTTCTTTATATTGTTTATAACGATCAAGGCGCGGAGGTTTTCCATCTTGCATTCTTCCTCAAAGGTCACCTTGACATTTATTTTTCCAACAAGCTCGATCTCCTTGCCTCTTTCAAGCACATCATATGCCTTTACGTTTGAGCATTCGCCGATAAGACCGATAACACTATTGATATCCATATCGGAGGAGGGTTTGAACTTTACGATAAAGCCGTTTTCAACGATCTCTTTTGCAGTTTCGGGGCTGTTTTCGATATCGGACGGGATATATTCAAGCTTTTCACAGTCCTCTGCTATCTTATTCACAACGAGCAATGCACGGAGATTCTCCATCTTACAATCGTCATCAAAAGTAATCTTGACTGTTGTAAGATCGTCATCTGAGGACGGAGCGGAGGTCTGTGCCGGAGCGGGAGTTGGTGCGGCGGTCTGCACAGGAGCAGCTTCGGCAGGAGCGGCACCCTTGAGCACAGCCGCAAAGCCGCTGATCTTATTCATTATCGGAGCAAAGTCGGTTGCGGTATATTCTTCCTCCTGGATAAGCTCGATTTCTGCCTTAAGAAGATCGGAGGCGGAGAAAAGAATGTCATAAAGCGTGTTCATATCGGAAATAACGGGATTTTCCTCACGGATAACGTAGAACATATCCTCAATGCTGTGGGCAAGCTTGGACATATTGTCAAGTCCCATCATTGCAGATGAACCCTTAATGGTATGCATCGTGCGGAATATCTCGTTTATCTCCTCTGTTGAAAACGAATGCTCGCTTTCTGTTTTCATAAGTATCTGGTCAAGCTGTTCCAGCAGGGAAGTGGTTTCAAATATATACATATCGACCATTGATTCCATACCGGCCTCAAATTTTGCCATATCAAGCACCTACCTGTTTTATAATTTTAGGGCGATCCCTAATTTTCTTATCAAAAGCTATTGCCGAACATTAAAAAATGTGGTATAATGGTATATACATTAAGGAGATAAACCCGTTTCACATTTTTTAACATTTACATTATACAACATTTCTCCCCCATTAACAAGGGCTTTGCCAAAACTTTCAAGAAAACTTTCTTTGCATTTTTTAGTAATTTTATACAAAAATCGCCGTTTCAATTTTCCAAAAACGGTTTTTAAATTTGAACTGAGTGATTACAAAAACCGATGTGGAAAACTCAAAAATTATGTGAAATATGTACAAATCAATCGTGTTGACATCGGATCAAAGGAGCGATAACGAATGTCCGAGCTGCTTAATATAACAACACCTGTTGCCCCTAAAAACTACGAATTTTCCCCGAAAAATAACCCACAGCAGGCACAGACCGATCAGGTATTCAATCTTGGCGACACAACAAAGGTACAGAAATCCACCGATAGGGACAAGGAATATACCAATCAGGATAATAAGGAAGGCACTTCTCTGACTGTGGATATCGCACCTGCGAAGGATCCTGCGTCATCGGTGGGCGTTCTGCGTTCCATTATCGGCAGTGAAGCTCTTGCGGCTCTGCGTGAAAGCGGAAATGCCGATATTCTCAATAAGGTCACGGAATTTGCCAACGAGGTCATGCTTTCACCGTCTGAGCTTTCGGGTGATATGGCGGCGCAGGAAAAGCAATCGACAGCATTCGGCGACCCGATATGGGGGAGTATGAAAAGCACTCTGATGAGCACAAGCTCCGCCGATGTCGGTGAGGCTGTGCTTCAGTTCACAAAAGCTGCCGCCGACGCTTCCTCCCGTGACAGCATTGTCAGCTCAGTTGCGGAAAATCTGCGTTATCTTGCGGAAACAGCCGCTTCAACACGTTCCCTTGCGGAAAGGCTTGTTGATACGGCGGACGCCCTTACAAAGGACAATTTCAACGAATTGAAAACCGATATTCTTGCAATGCTCAACGAATTAAAGGGCAGTCTGCTGATGAATGATAAAACGGATAACCTTATCTCCCTTGCGATATATAATCTTTCGCGCTTTAACGGCAGTACGACCGCTCTCGGCGAAAGCTTCAATGCTATACTCGATATGACGGCTAATCAGGACGAAGCCGAGGCTTTACGTCAGCTTTTTATGAGCTACATAGAAAATGCCGATCTTCCGACCGATATAAAGCTTGCCTCACTCAACAGCATAGTGCAGGGAGCGGCTTCACCGTTCAGCTCGCTTTCGGTGCTTGCGGAGAAAATAGGAACGGCGATGAACGCTTCGGCTGTTCCTACAGAGTATCTTAAGGCGAATATTGCAAATATCCCATCGGATGGCGGTCTTGATTCGCTTAAGGCTCTTTTTTCACAGCTTGTTCCCGATGAACTCGGCGGAGCACTGAACAGTATACTTAAAAGCTATGATTCAACGGGAAATGTTGCATCTCTCATCGACAGACTGAGCATTATGATAAACTCCGTTGACGATATGGGCAAAAAAACTGCCCTTGCCGATAAAACCAACGAAATTCTCGCAAATCTCCCGTTCCTCGAAAAGGACGTTTCCTTTGCTTCCGATTCAATACTTAATCAGCAGTCGCTCATACTTCTCTCGCAGAAGCTTGGAACAAATTTAAATGAGGCTCTTGCGGCAATCACTCCGTCAAGGCTCTCGGCTATGTTAAGTACAATAGAAGCACAGTCGGGATCTGCTTCAATAAGAGCTGTTTTCGGTGAAATACTGCCTCAAAGCTCGTTTAATGAGCTTAATCTTATCCTCAGAAGCTTCAATGCCACAGGCGACCTTAACAAGCTTATCGATAATCTGAGCATTGCCCTTGATTCGGTCAATGATATGGATAAAAAAATCATACTTGCGCAAAGTATCAATCAGATGCTTGAACAGCTTACAGGTGCCAGTGGCATAAAATACAAGCCTCCCACGTCAATGGAAAATCTTATGGATTTTCTTGCAAAAAATCTCAACGATCCATCATTAAAGTCACTTTCGGCTATGAGTCGATCCGATATGATGCAGGGCTTTTTGTCAACTCCGAGCGCAATGACGCCGCTTTTGCATTATCTTGTCCCGATAAATGACGAGGGCGTAAAAGCCTTCGGTGAGCTTTGGATAGACCCTGACGCAGAAGGCAAAAGTGCAGGCGGGGACGCACGGCATATGTTCCTTTGCTTTGAAATAGAAGATATGGGTTATTTTGAACTTGAAATCAAAACGCATGGGAAAAAGCTTAATGTTACTCTTCTCTGCCCGACAGGCACGGAAAATATCTTCCGTCCTTTGCAGGGAAGCATACCGAAAATCGTTTCCGCAAGCGGATATTCCTCCGAAAACACGGTTATAGGCACAGCGTTCAAAAGACGTGATCTGACACAGGTATTTCCGAAATTAAGAGATAAAAGGAGCGGTCTTAATGTCAAGATATAGAAAGCCGATAACAAACGGTGCGGCGGTTGCTCTTAAATATAATCCCGAGCAGGACTATACTCCTGTTGTCGTTGCTTCGGGTCATGGCAAGGTCGCAGAACGAATAATAAATCTTGCGGAGGAAAACGGTGTTCCCGTTTACCGTGACGATTCAACGGCGGCAATGCTGACAATGCTAAGCGTTGGCGAGGGCATTCCTCCCGAGCTTTACCAGGTCGTTGCAGGGATATATGTCCAGGTGGTTGCACTTGCGAAAAAAGGACTTGTAAAATAACAGCTTACGAAAGGATACTATATAATATATGAAAAAGAAAAATAAAGAGCTTACTCTCGTTCAGTTCACTAAAAATGCATTTCCTATCTCAATTGCGCTCTCTCTTATTTTTATGCTTTGCGGCTTTATTATTTATAAGGCTATTTCGGTGTATAATCACTATGAACGCTGGAAGGATTACGACGAGTGCGGTCTGTCATGACCTTATTTGGGAGAAACAAAAATGTATATTTATAACGCTGAAATTCACACTATGGAGGGCATTCCGCCTTTTATCGGTTATGTCGGCTTTGAAAGCGGCAAAATAACCGCCGTTGCCGAGGGTGAGCCTGCGGAAATTCCCTCGGACAGCTTTGACGCAGAGGGTCAGAAGCTTTTCCCCGGATTTATCGATTCTCATTCACATATCGGGCTTATCGGCGACGGAATGGGTATTGAGGGTGAGGATGTGAACGAGGACACAGACCCTGTCACTCCGCACCTGCGCACGATAGACGGCATAAACTGCTTTGACAAATGCTTTCACGATGCGGTTGTCAGCGGAGTTACCGCCTCGGTAACAGGCGTTGGCTCGTCAAATCCTATCGGCGGCGATTTTATTGCGGTAAAAAACCACGGCAGATGCGCCGATGAAATGCTTATCAGAAGGATCGGTATAAAATTCGCTCTTGGCGAAAACCCTAAATCGACCTTTTCCGACAAGGATTCCGCTCCTGTTACAAGAATGGCGACTGCGGCTATAATAAGAGAGGCTCTTTTCAAGGCTAAACGTTATCTTGAAGATAAAAACGATGCGATCGAAAACGGCGACGCTCTGCCCGAATTTGATATAAAATCAGAGGCTCTTATCCCACTTTTTGAGCATAAGCTGAAGGCTCATTTTCACTGCCACCGTGCAGACGATATTATGACGGCTGTTCGTATCTCAAAGGAATTTGATCTCGATTATGTTTTAGTCCACTGCACAGAGGGGCATAAGATAGCGGATATCCTCGGCAGGGAAAAGGCTTCAGCTCTGATAGGTCCTGTAATATGCGACAGAGGAAAGCCCGAGCTTGCAGAGCTTACAACGGCTAATGCAGAAATACTTAACAAAAACGGTGTAAAAACCGCTATATGCACCGACCACCCCGAGCTTCCCGTGCAATATCTTCCGACAAGTGCGGCCTACTGCGTAAAGGCAGGCTTGCCCCATGAGGAGGCTTACAAGGCTCTGACGATAAATCCGGCTGAAATAATCGGGATCTCCGACAGAGTCGGCTCAATAAAAATAGGCAAGGACGCTGATTTTGCGATATTTAACGGCGATCCTCTCGACATTATGACGAAATGCACAGCTGTTTTTATCAACGGCAGGCAAATATTCTGAAAGGAACATCAGCATTATGAGAGAAATAAACGTATCAGAGGTTGAAAGGCTGATAAGCGGGCTTTGCATCAAGGCGAACCGCAAGCTACCCTGTTCGCTCATTGAAAAAATAAAAGCTTCACCCGAAAAGGAAAAATCCCCGACAGGTCGCGAGGTGCTTTGCGACCTTATGCGTAATATAGAAGCCGCAGAAAGCGAGGATATCGCCGTTTGTCAGGATACGGGAATGGCTGTTATTTTCCTTGACATCGGTCAGGACGTGCATTTTGTTGGCGGAAGTCTTTACGAAGCTGTCAATAATGGCGTTGCAAAGGGTTATACAGAGGGATATCTTCGCTGTTCCGTCGTTTCCGATCCGCTTGAACGTGTGAACACGGGCAACAATACTCCTGCGGTCATCCATACACGGATTGTTGACGGCGATAGGGTACATATTTCCGTTTGCCCCAAGGGCTTCGGCAGTGAAAATATGTCAAGGCTCAAAATGTTCACGCCCTCCGCAGCAATTGAGGATATTGAGGGCTTCGTTGTCGAAACTGCGTCTGTTGCAGGAAGCAATCCCTGTCCTCCAATGGTTATCGGCATAGGAATAGGCGGTGATTTTGAGCAGTGCGCATATCTTGCAAAAAAAGCCTTGTGTCGTGATATAAGCATAAGAAACGAAAAGCAGCTTTACAGAGATATGGAGGACCGCATACTCGAAAAAATAAACAGGCTCGGCATTGGCCCTCAGGGCTTCGGCGGCACAACTACCGCTCTTTCCGTTGCGATCGAACAAGCTCCGACGCATATTGCAGGTCTGCCTGTTGCGGTCAATACCGGTTGCCATGTAACACGTCACGCAAGCGGCGAAATATGATCACGAACTCCCTTTTTTGATAAATGAAAGGACAGACAAAAATGACTGACGAAAAAAAATCCTCATTCAGACAAAAAATAACAAAAATTGCAAAAACCGCATTTGCCGTTGCTCCGTTCGTGATGATAGTGATTTTTGCGGTAATGTATTATACGACCTTCCGCAATGTCACAGCAGAACAGCTGCTTTCCTATACTCCCGAAAATATATGGCTTGCGGCGATAGTGATAATCGCAATGTTTTCACTCAAATCACTGACCTTTTTCTTCCCGATGCTTGCGATAGTGACAGCCTGCGGAATGGCGGCCCCGAATGTGTGGGCGGCTGTTGCAATAAACACAGCCGGAATTTTCTGTATGATGAATCTTCCTTATCTTATCGGAAAATTTGCGCAGAGAGAATATGTTGAGAGCATTATCAGCAAGCATAAAAAAATGGAAAGCATTATCAATATGAATATGTCAAACGGCATTTTCTTTCCATTCTTTCTCAGGATAATAAACTGCCTGCCTTATGACGTTGTAAGCCTTTTCTGCGGCTCGGCAGGTATGAAATGGAAAACCTACATCATCGGTTCGATGCTCGGAACGCTCCCGGGAACAATATGCAACAGCATTATGGGAATGTATATAAGCGAACCGCTCTCGGTCGGCTTTATAGCTCCGCTGGCGGTCGATGCCGTGCTTGCGCTGGGCGGCGGTATCGGATATATTCTCTGCACAGGAAAGAACCGAAAAAAAAGAAAGGAAAATATTCCCGAATGATAAAGCTCATTGCCTCCGATATGGACGGCACTCTTCTTAACGATAAAAAAGAATTCCCGCATGATTTTGATGAGGTCCTTGACAAGCTTCATGAAAAAAAGGTGCATTTTGTTGTCGCAAGCGGACGCTCTTATTCAACGCTTAAGCTGAATTTTGAGGGAAAACTTGATAAGCTTGATTTTATCTGCGATAATGGCGCATATATTGTTATAAACGGCAGGCTTGCAAGCATGAGCATACTTGATAAGAAATATGTGAAAAGAATAATTGAAATATGCCGCGGAATGAAGCGTGTGATCCCTGTTTTATGCGGAGTGAACGGAATATATTTTGAAAAAAACGACAGTGAATTTTACGATGAGGTTACTCGCTTTTATCTCAATTACAACTGCGTTGAGGATATTTCCACAGTCGATGACGATATTTTCAAAATTGCAATCTGCGATTATAACTTAGACAAGATGTCCCCCGCCTCTAAGGCGGCGGGGGACATTTACTGTTCAGTGGGAGTTCAATCTCCCACTGAACATAGGTTGGCTACGCCA
>CAZUDC010000025.1:0-14844 GCA_964619105.1 uncultured Ruminococcus sp. | reverse complement strand
GCATATGTATATCAACGATTTTGTGCATCGGTTCATACCTATTGTTAATCCAAGTCGAGCTCGCCCTATCACACATTTCCTCAATATAATCTCTGCGCTTCAACATATCAAGCCATTCCGTTGGGATAGCATCATAACCATACAGCGCACCTGCAAGACCGCCTGCAACAGCGGCAACCGTATCGGTGTCATCACCGAGATTAACCGCCTTGAGAACGCAGTCACGATAATTCTCAGTCGTCTGCAAACACCAAAGTGCCGCCTCAAGCGTGTCAACAACATAACCGCTACTTTTAATTTCATCCCGAGGTAATGTTGCAAAATTGCTCTTGAAAATTCTCTTATACGAAGAAAACTCTACACAAGCGCTTAGATAATGCTCGGCTTTTTGGAGTCCGTCTTCGATGCCGCCCGTTCCTTTATCTTTCAGCAAGCTCATCAGAACGAAGGTATAAATGAGGCATCCAATCTTCGACCTATCGTGTGCGTGAGTTAAAGCCGAAGCTTTTACTATCATTCCCAACCATTCGTCGATAGACATTTGTTTAGCATAAGCATACAACACAAACGGATGAATACGCATCAAGGAACCGTTTCCGTTGGAACGCTCTCCCGCCAGCCCACATTCCTCAACAGTCTTGTGATATGCAAAATAGTTGTCGATAGCATAACTGCAAGTGTTTCCAATGTCGAACATCTCGCCCATCGGTGTGTATTCGTCATCGTAATACCATTCGCCGAACTTAATCATTATATCATCAAAATCCAATTTGCCACTTGCAAGGCTATCGAGTGCCGCAAGTGACATACTCGTATCGTCTGACCAACATCCTTTGGGATAAGGGTATGTGCCGTAGCCAACCATATCCATAACCGGCTTTTCGGCAAGCTCGTCCCTCTCACAAAACTCTACGGGCACACCGAGCGCATCGCCAACTGCATGACCGAGCATTACAGCTTTGATTTTTTTGCTTATCTCTTTCATTTCCATCATCTCCATCTTCTCGGAACGATGCCAACCCAAGCTATAAGTAAAATAGCAGCTACAAATAAAAATTCTAAAATTTTATAGAGCACCACTAACGCGAGTACTACCGCAATTGTAGCTACCGTGTATAGAAGAACCTTTTTCAAGATGCTCCAAAATTTATTATTATGTATAGAACTGCCCGCCTTTTTTTCGTTTGTGTTTATCGCGTTCATTCCTTTGTCCTCTCTTTTCATTTTATATTACCATTATTGTGTCCGATAGACCGAACAGTTACGGTCAATCTATTATAGCACATCTTTTATTTCGCTTAAAAAATTGGGGGATTTGCCAACGACCCCAAATTTTCAATCGTTTTGAAAAGTGTGGTATAATATAAGTTTAGGCATTATCACCATCTTCCTTGAGATATTTTTCAAGATTCATCGCATCGGCTTGGCAAGCTCTGACCGACGTGATTGCTTCGCTCATTGCATAGTAGCTTCTGCCTACGCCTTCCTTGGTATGGAGGTAATTTGCGGCGCGCTCACGACGAATACCGATATTATCGGCAGTTTCGACTGCGTCAATGTTCGCGGCAAGGAAGATAAACTCCCAACCGTACCTTTCGGTTTGGCGCTTGATCTTGGCCTTGATCTCCTGACTGGAGTAGCGGTGGCTTGCGTTTTCCATGCCATCGGTTGTAATAATGAAGATGGTGTGTTCGGGGACATCTTCGGGGCGTGCATACTTGTGAACATTGCCGATGTGATGGATGGCGCCGCCGATTGCATCAAGAAGCGCCGTGCAACCGCGCACTTGGTAATCGTTACGCGTCATCGGCGTAATTTCAGATATATCCACTCTGTCGTGAACCACTTCGCTGTAATTGTCGAAAAGGACAGTGGAAACATAGACTTTTCCGTCCTGCTTCTTCTGTTTTTCGATAGTGGCATTAAACCCACCGATGGTGTCCGCTTCAAAGCCGGACATAGAGCCGCTCCGGTCGAGGATAAATACGAGTTCTGTAATGTTGTTTTTCATAAGAAAAAACCTCCCTTTGTTTTTGTGCCTTTAGTATAGCACTTTCAAAGGGAGGTTTGGTCGCTTGTCGGGAGACTTTTGATTTGTGGCAATTAGTTGATCAAAACATCAAATGTGAAGCCATCAATAAAAATATTGTTTTCATCGTAAATATCAAAACATAACGTGATTTTTTCTGAATATTTGATAGCATTTGATATTCTAACAGAATCCAAATAAAAAACAACCGGGTCATAAACGGAGATGTCTTGACAAAGTGTATCCCCGAACAAATCATGGATATCATATAGATAATCTATACCATTTATTTCTATCTTGGACAACCTGATTTTTCGAGCTTTCATTTCACTATCGAAACGATCCCAAATAGGGCGACTGTCAATAAAGCCAATTGATATTTCCATTATCGATTCCAAAATAGTGAATCCATAACCAATAAAATAAGCATCGTATCCATTTCCATGGCACAGCAGATTATTCTTAGGACACAATACCATTTCTGATTTATCCCACTCATCAGGCGCCCACAAATGATGTGTACCAGATTTTTGCTTTGGATCTATCAATTCACCACAATAATGGTTGTAACGAATGAAATTGACACAATACTCCAAGCTTTCGGGAACAGTTTCACCCTCAACAAAAATGTTGAGCATGTTATTGTGAGGAACCTGAAACGCGCCTTCATCGATTCGAGTACAGTCTGAAGATAATACCAATTGTGTGAGGTTATCACAGGTGAACGCATAAGATTCAATTTCAACATCATGTTTTATACATAAAGACTCCATGCTTTTGCAATTCGTAAATGCACCGCTGGATATGTGCTTTATGTTTGAAGGGATGGTAACGGACATATATCCGTAACCGTCAAATGCACCTTCTGCAATATCATCGATTAAAGTTTTTTCGGGAATTCGATTTCCGAAACTTTCGATTATTATGTGATTAGCTTCTATCAAACAACCTTCAAAAAATGAATATTGCTGATTGTTGTTACAATCAACATTTTTAACTTTATGGCAACCTGAAAAAGCTCCTTCGTACAAGTATTGTAATGTGCTGGGAATCGATATTGTTTCAAGAGCTTTACAACCTTCAAACGCCGAACTTTCAATTTCTAATAATCCTTCGTTCAAAACTATTTCCTTTAATTCAGAGCAATTTCTAAATGCAGAATTACAAATGCGCTTAACGGTTTGAGGAAACGAAACTGTTTTAATAGGTGAATCAGAGAAAGCATCCGAGTTTACCTGTGTAACGCCGTTTGGTATCACCACATTATCGTCATCTCCGATGTATTCAACAAGTTTAGTTCCGTCTATTTCGAAATCGTCATACTCCGAAAAATCTACGATAGTTCCGTTAACTATAGTTATTCTATTAAGTGTACATTTGCTTGGAAGGAGTTCCTTAAATCGCTCATATTGCTCCGATGTAGTTTTCACATACAGTATATTTCTGCGGTAAGATACGTCTTCCATGTGTATTAGCGTAGACGGAATATAGAGGGTCTTCATTGATGTGCAATCGTAAAGGGAATCTTCTATGACTCTTAAACCTTCATTGAATATCAATAAGATTTTTGCATCCTGTAAAACATCGGTTACCTACTTTTAATGCTGTGATTGGGAAGACAACAGAAGATAGTTTTTTACAATCACTAAAGCATTCATACGGAATATGTTTGATTTTAGTTTTAGATAAATCAGCTTTGCGAAGATTGCCGCAGTCCTTGAAAGCTCCTTCTCCAATCGTAGTTATGTTTTCGGGAAGCACAATACTTTCCAACGAGCTGCATTTTTCAAAGGCAGACTCACCAATGATTGTTAGCGATAGTGGAAAAACTATACTTTTCAATCCATAGCATTTTTTTAGAGCGCCATTAGCGATTTTTGTAGTACCGTCGGGTATTACGATTTCTTCGACAAATTCATCATTGAACCCAACAATCACATTGTTCTTTATGATAAGGTTATTACTCATTTGTATACTCCTAAATTAACATCCCAATAAGGTTTGGTCGAATTCAAAAAGTGCTTCGTTGATCTCAAAGATATTATAGTTTTTGTTGTGAATAAAGTACCGGATGATCTTATCGAATACATTGCTCCTTGACAATGTAAAACCGACAGTTGCCAACAGTTCCTGCGTTTGATTTATATCCAGTTGAAGGGATATGGCAAAGGCAATCACGGTCTGCTTCGACGGCTTATAGTTCTTATTGCTCTTGATTTTGGAGAATGTTCGCTTGTCTACGTTTGCTTTCTTATAGCATTCCACGTCGGTCATTCCGCTTTCATCAATCAAATCAAAAAGCATTTCTTGGAAGCTTCTGTCCATCTGCTTCATATACTCGCGCAATGATTTGCCCGCAGCGGAACTCGTTTCCCGTTTGCGCGGCATCATAGCATCGGCACACATAGGTGCTTGGATGCACTTTGCCATCGGCATCTCATCTATACTACCGTCAAAGGCTTCATAGAAATCTTCGTCGTGCTCGTCCACATATTCATCGTTGATGAACTCTTGAATGTCACTAAAGAGCTTTTGGCTGAAGGAATACGATTCCTTATCAAACACGCAGAGATAGACCGTCAATTCGTGGTCAAACAGAAATTCCGTAATCGTTTGAATGGCGAATTTGAGGACTTGATCCTTCGGGTATCCAAAAACACCTGCGCTGATTAGAGGAAAAGCAACCGTATGGCAACCGCTTTTTACCGCAAGCTCCAAGGATTCGATATAACAAGAGCGCAATATGATACTCTCGCCCACCAATCCACCGCGCCAAACGGGGCCGGAAGTATGGATCACGTATTTGCAGGGCAAACCGTATGCACCCGATAACTTCGCTTGACCAAGCCCAAGCGGGGCGAGCTTGGCACATTCCTCGTCAAGCTCTGCTCCTGCAATGGTATGTATAGCGAGATCTACGCCACTATAACCGATCATTTCTTCATTTGTTGTATTCACAATGGCATCCACCCGCATTTTTGTGATGTCTTGTCTGATAATTTGTAGTGGCAATTATTTCACCTCACTCTTTATAGGATTTCAAAATTTCTTGTATCTCCGCTATATGCGTTTGCCCGAAAACAATATCATCATTTCCAATTCTAACGACAATAGGGTGATTTGCATTGGCATCCGCACGCAAAATTTCATTATGAAACTGTTCTCGAATGCTATCGTTCTCACGAAGCTCCTCAAAATGCTTACTGCATACCAAGCACAGCGCAATGCCACATTCGTGCCAATAAAATTTAGGGCTTTTAAGTATATTATTTACTTCCATATACTTAACATCTTTGGCTTCGCGGCACATTTGACATACACAATATCCTGCTTCGGGCTGGTATCTTCTCAGCGCAAGAGCACGAATATCGTGATTATCAATCAAAAATTCATTACCTCTGCCATTTTGCGGTACTCCATAAGAAACAATGCGCTCAACCGGTCGCTTTTCGATTTTGATACGATTGTTTAGAACATCTTGCATATGCCGTCTGAAATTGAACTGATTAAGAATAGGCTGATTCAATACACTTTCATCATATTCAATCGTTGTCGCCGTTAAACCGCCCAAACGATATTCGGCAATTAACTCGGGAGATATGAAGCCTGCTCGCTTACATCTCTCCAAAATTTCAAAGCCGTTCTGCATATGCTCATCTTGCAGAGATTCAATATCTTCATCGGTCAAATCATCTTCAACGTCCAAATCATCGTAATGAACCTCGGTGATGTTTTTGCATCTTATAAATCGTGCAAAGGCTTCGCATTCCTTGCTTGCAATATGAGCAGGAAGCAGTTCCCCAAAGAAGTATCCTTCTTGCTCGTTGCTTATATATACATTTCCACGTCTAATCTCGCCAAGCTCATTCTTAAGCGGGATGACATTGGCATTTGCAAAAAGGTCATTTTGACAACCGGAAAGCATCTGCTTGTTACAGCTAAATTCAGCCAACAAATAGGCATACAATCGAGCATTCTCCATTGTTCTGATGTTTTCCATTAGCTTTTCACGATAATTTGCCAATTCAATCTGTCCTGTCAGCTCGCTTATATCCTTGCCAAATATACCTTCACATACCTTTTTCTCTAACAAGTGCGTAGCAAGAATATAGCAATTTGAAGATGAAACCGTACAGTTAGGCTTTATATACAAACGATCCTCACATTCATCCCAACTAACATATCGGATAACACCTTTTTGCTCTGCATAAACGGGAACGATCTCCAACTCGCGCAGCATAGATTGCTCATCATCCAAATCATCGCTTTGCTCATACAAGTAAGAGAACATCAATGTCCTAAATTCATCGTCGGAAATGTTTGCCTCGTAAACACTTCTTAAAGCGCATACTACGCCGTGAACACTCATTACTCCAACGCTTAACGCATTCAACTCAGCTTCGTATTGCTTTTCCTTAGCCTTGACTATTTCGCTCAACGACCTTCCTATATTCTGATTACCATCTAAACAGTAGCTTAACACATCGGGAATGCGAACCACTCGTGTATCGGAAGGTTTAGCAAGAATCGTTGAATGATAAGTTTGTAAGAATGTAGAGCGTCTGAGCTTAGAAAGCAGATCAATTTTATTCAAACTATCCTCAGAGAAAATATCCGTCGAATGTGTAGTGCCTTCTCTCTTGATATGCAAGAAGCGAAGCACGTCAATACCTTCGCTCTTTGCTAAGGTTTCGATAGCCGTTTGGATTGCAACATATACCTCAGCAGTTACGTAATCATTCCAACGATTATTAATTAAATGATCACGCGAAGTTGTTAACTCAAACGGAGCATCAATAATCATAGGAACTCTTATTTTCACCTGTGTAGGCAATCCCGCGTACAAATAGCAGTTGTTAGCTTCCTTGCCCGATTGGATATAGCAAACTACCTTCTGCTTTTTGTCTATACGACGTTGCTGATTTTCTCGTTCGGAAACAATAGAATTATCTGACACCTCAAAGCAATGTGTTACGATCTTGTATTCATAGACCTTATCATTCACCTTGATACGTCGAACATTTCCGTCATCTGTGATGCGAACTTCAAAATCGCCCAGCTTTAAGTAGCGCAGCTTTCGTAAGCAAAGACACAAACGAAGAACTTTTTCTTCCGTAAAGAAGTCCTTCTTCAACGGCTTTTTCAATTCAAAAGTCATTCTTGTGCCTTGGAATGGCTCTTTCTCATCAGAGGGCAACACGGGAATGGTCGGTGCTTTATCAGCCAACATAAAACGGAAGTGTCCGCTATGAATATAAACCTTGCTTGCAACTGCAAACACCGCTTTGAAGCCAACACCCTTTTCTCCAATTTCGGGCATTTTCCCATCAGAAACAAGAATTTGCTTTTTCGTCGATTCTCCAATAGATGTAATCGCTCTAACATTTTCACGGGTGAAACCTATCTCATTGTATCGAGTGAATATTTTAGAGAAATCATCGGATACGGTTAGCACAAAACTTGGCTTAACGCCATCGGCGTAAACACAGTCATCGGCGTTTTGTAAAAGCTCGTTTATATATCTTTCTGAGTCCATTCCCGCATCATTGATCAGATTTATATATCGCCTATATGCTTCGGGACCTAACGCGTTTTGAATAGTCTTTCTCGTTGCACGGAGCAACTTCATATATTCAAAAGGCTCCATATCCTCGTTAGCCGCATTTAGCTGATTAGATGCGTTTTTAAAGCGCAGATTCATCGACAAAGTGCAATTCTTATCTATCAGTTCACAGAATTCCGACAAGGTGGTAATCCTATGCTGAGCACTCAAAAACAACACATTATCACACGCAAAGAAGAAACGTTCGTTATCAACCGGCAAATAGCAACACTTATAACCGATCCTTCTAAAATAAAGACTTGCATTTTTATTAAAGTCAGATTCATCAAGTCCTAATTCGCCGTTTTCAACGAATCGAACATCTTGAATATCAAGAGATTGAATATTGGCTTGAAGCGAAGGTAACTGCATCTTTTTGATCTGTTCGGTAAAATGCTTTTGAAAAGCTGACAAGCATTTTTCATATTTAGCAAACACCGTTATCTGCTCAGCACTAAACGTTTTCTTTCCCATAGCTTCAATCATCTTATCAAACGAAAACGATTCTATGTTTGATAAAACATCAAGGATAGCATCTGAATCCGAAAGAACCGACATTGCTCTGTTGAACAGAAGATCATTAACCTTTGAAACAATACTCAATCCGGGATTTTTGCCTTTTGCACGAACATCGGTTAAAAATAATTCGCGTTTATCTCCGAACAACAAATATGTTTTTTCGGGTTCAGGAACATCCTCATTAGATTGAAACATAAACACTTTTTCAGCGGACAAAAAGTGATTTTCCACCGTATAGAAGATTGGCAATTCAAGGAATGTTTCGCCCTTAAAATCATTTTGCTGTAAGCAAGCAATCTTATCGGCATCCGCTTCAAATAAATATTTGTTTCTATTGGGTAAATAATTGATTATATGCTCTTTTACCTTCCGTGAAAAATCTACATAAGATTCTTTTAACATAGCGGCAAAAGACGAACAACTATGCTTGAACCAAGCGTTTCGGCTTTGAGGATCAACGAACTCTCTCGAACCGTCAAGCTTAAACGGAATATGGCACGCCATAGGGATAGGAACCTTTATCTGTGTGGGCAAGAATGAGTATAGCGAACCCATCTTTATAGCATCATCACCATATAAGGAATCTACAGAGGGGAAAACGATCTGCATATACATTTTCTTCTCTGTAAATGCTGTTTTTGCTCCATAACGCGACACGCACATATCCCGATTATAGATAATCTGCTTGGTATATCTTGTGCAATCAATTTCTTGGATTATAGGCTTGTCATTTGCACTGTGATAATCACGCAAATCAACCGACAAATGAACATCCGTTTCTATTTGCAATTCCGAACCAAGAACAGGAGCACTTCTTGACACCTTGAATGTTAAGCTGCGTAAAGAGTCGAAATACAAATGCAGTTTGGTAAGCTTATTTAGGAATAGCAATGGATTCTGATTAAACAAAGATTCCTTATTGTGATATTTACGAACAAACTCGTAGTAAATCCCCTTAACCTTCATTGGCTCAACAAAAAGCGTTAAGCGCGTTCCGCTAACTTCTTCAA
The DNA here is from genome assembly GCA_964619105.1 of uncultured Ruminococcus sp. Lineage (GTDB taxonomy): Bacteria > Bacillota > Clostridia > Oscillospirales > Ruminococcaceae > UMGS363. The sequence goes on along the minus strand of CAZUDC010000025.1, from coordinate 5,684 downwards.
AGTTTTCGTACGCAAGCTCGGGAATGGTAAAATTGTTTTTATACAATTCAAATGAGAATTTTCCGCTTTGAATCAGAACTTTATCCGCTACACCAAAAACTGATTTGAAACCTATGCCTTTTTCACCGATTTCAACCTTATCCGAGGAAACATTTTTAGCAGCCTCGGCAATACCCGTAATGGCAAAGACATTAAATGGAGTAAATCCCGTTTCGTTATATGTTAGAACTATTTTTCCGTTATTGTAATCAGTTTGAATGTCCAATTCAACACGGCTGTGATCTGCATAATCGCAGTCATCTACGTTTTGAATCAATTCAAACAAAAACCTTAACGGCGTAGAATATACACCATCTTCACCAACCGAAAGAAGGGATTCAAGCAAGGCGGGATAATTATCACCCTTTAATTTGTCATCCTCTGCAAGAGAGGTGCGAAACAACTTCAAGAGTTCAACATACGTCTTATGCTCGTCAACGCTCGCCAAATCACCAACCGAAAAAGCGCGTAGTGCTTCACGCAAATCGGTCTTTTGGTGATTGTTCATACTTCGAGAGTCATAATTATGATATTTTGTTTTTAAGTCGAATATTTTACTCATTTTCTTACCTCTCAATAGTCAGAACACCGTTTGCAATCAACGATGTATGAATATCTGCTTGTCCTGCTTTTTTCTTGATGGATGCTACCTTTGCTTCGTATGCTTCGGTTGCGCTGTCAAGCATAGATTGGTACATACGAATCAAGTTCATTTCTACCGCATTGTCAATCTGTGTTTCAAGACTAACCTTGCGATTGATATAGTTGTTGCGGATGCTTTCAATCTTATAGTTCGCCATTGTATCAACCGACTCTTGGTGCTTCTTGCGCTCCGCAAACAAAGCAACGATCTGCTTTTCTTCAAGCTTGCCCCAAACACTCGCATTGATGCTCGGTATCGTACGTGCTTCTTCTGCCGTTTGCATAATTTCGGTCAACTCTGCCGCAACCGCATCGTTCTCGCAAACGGGAACGATTTTGAAGCAAGGATTGAGTCCTATGTAGTTCCAAGCATAAACCGAGAAATGATACGTGCCTGCCGGCAAAGAATCAGAACTGTATCTCAAATTGATATATGAGGTTTGATTGGTAGCGTAATACTGTGCAGCTTGTCTTACAAGAGGATGTACCGCTGTAATAAAGAACGCTTTTCTATCCTTTTCTGCGGCTTCCGAGTCAAACGTAATCGCGTGATTGGGATTCTTATCCTTCAAATAATTATCCCAATCCCTCTTTGTGGAGGATCGAATAGAAGAAAGCTTCTTGAAATCTTCTCTCAATGCTTCGCGGGCAAGTTTGTTCAAACGCAGAGTTTTGATATCGGATTCGCCCAAAATGTAATTGCCTACACCAAGACGGTCATTCAAATATCTCGTGACCAAATATTGCAATCCAGTCTGGCTTAACCAAGGGCTTTCTGCTTCTTGGATTTCTTGGGATGTATGGTATTCTGAAAGGTCAAAGCCAAACAGTTCCTTTTCCTCGTCCTCGAGCTTGTTAAGCTCTTGCACACGTCTGACCTCATTATCAGCCATCTGTTCAAGCTTGCTTCTACGTTCTTCATCGGTAAGCGTAGCATTTACCGCAATCTTTTCGACCTGCGTACCAATCTCGCTAAGGATAGCTTCACATTCACCGATACTCTTTTCAAAAATGCCAATACGGAGCAGGCAACGCGCGTAAATATCTGCATCAACGGTGTTGTTCGTGATTACGTTGTAAATGTTTACGACCTCGCTCTTTTGTCCGCGTCGGTCAATTCTACCGATTCTTTGCTCAATGCGCATCGGGTTCCAAGGAAAATCATAGTTGATCATCATATCGCAGAACTGATAGTCAAGACCTTCCGAGCCAACCTCGGTAAAGAGCAGAATATCAACGGCATTTTCATCTTCCTTAGGCAATTCAAACTGCTTGCGAAGCTCGTAGCGTGCGTCATCCTTCACGCTACCGTCAATTTGCTCCACACGCAATCCCTCAGCGCGCAGTTTTTTCTTCAAATATGCGAGCGTGTGTCTGAATGTGCTGAACAGAATGATTTTGTTGTTTTCTGCCGTCTGCTTTTCTTTGATGATTTCAAGTACACTATCGAATTTGGGATCATCCTCGGGAAGCGAATCCGCCAAATCAAGCACGTGACTTGCCATTGCCGAAAGAGTGAAAATATCGTAGTCACTAAGCTTGGAATTATCTACATCATCCTCCGAATCGGCTTCAATCTGTACCAAACGTCTTTCAAGAATATCGCGAACAAATGGAGCAAGACCAAATATACAGCTCGCCGCTTGTCTGCGTATGGTACTCATCATAAAAGGTACGGAGCATACGTTATGAAGCGTTGAAAGTGCAGCATACTCAAAGGCAAGTAATTCATTATGTAACTCTGCCTGCTTGGGAGTAAAATCACTTGCGATAGTGTGCGTTCTTCTAACGCAAAAATCTTGAATATCGCGACGTCTTGTGCGGTTAAGCATTGTTGCAAAACCGTGAAGTGACTCTACATCAGAAATCAGCTTTACACGGTCTTCTCGTGACAAATTTTCCTCAGCAAGCTTTTTCAACACATCGGCATACAAAGGATTCTTGGCAATTACGTTAACACCCCATTGAGTTTGCAAAACACCTTGGAGCTCCTCGGATGCCGCAAGTTGCCATCCGTCCGCCGCGCCTCTGATAATATGCGAACAACGAGAAATATACTCGTTGGGTTTAGACATCGTAACAAACGTGTCCTTATCGATTACAACGTCAGGACGTAATACATTCAATAGTGTAAAGAGGTCATTATCACCCGTTTGAAGCGGTGTAGCGGTAAGCATAACAACCGCATCTGCGTGCTCGCAGAAATACTTAACGCACTTGTAGACAAACGCCTTTTCTTTATCCATACTTCCGTTGCGGATATGATGTGCCTCATCAATGATAACCAAATCAAAATGAGGGGCGGGATCTAAGTCGAACAAACCGTAAGACTTTCCTTTTTTACCTTCCTCGCCTTGATAAGCTCGGCTATCCAAAATGGAATACGGGATAATGGTCTTGTTATAGCGAACAGGCCATTCACCATCCCTGTCAGTGTCCGAAATGATTTGACGAAGCTCTTGTCCCGTAACGGGAACAAATTCCTCATCAAAACGCTTCATTTCGTTTTCCCACTTGCGCTCTGTTACAAGCGGCTTGGGGCAGATGATAAGTATGTTTTCAAGCTCATTGCGAGCCTCCAACTCTTTAATAATCAAGCCTGCTTCAATCGTTTTACCAACACCAACGCTGTCCGCAATCAAAATGCGAGGTTCGTCAGCTTTGATAAGCTTTAGCGCAGGTCTGAACTGATACGGCACAAAATCAATTCTTGCGGCATTCAAAGAATAAAGATTGCCAGCAGATGGATTATTAATTTGATATGCCGTCAAATAGCTTTGCAGAGTAGCCAAGTCAACCCAATTATAGTTCGGGCGTTCCTCAACCAATGCAATCTGTCCCGAATAAAAGGTCTTGGTTTCGCCGTTTACGAAAACTTCGTACTTTTTGATTTCGCCAAGATCTGTAACCGAGCATACCATTCCCTTGACATCGGGGTTTCCAATCAAATACACCTTGCTCATTGTTACGATGTCATCCGTATTGGCGGTTGCCGTTGAAACGGTTTCCGTAATAGGCTCGTTTTCTTGCACCGACTCAATTTGGATATTTGAGCCTTGTACTGCTTGCCTAAAACGATCTACATCGTCAAGCACGTTCAAAGGAGCTTCTAGCCAAGAAAGGAAAGCGTGAAGCGTATTAATGTCATAAACAACGGTATCCTTATCTGCCATTCCGATACTGTAATGCGCCCAACGATTTCTGACCTTCTGCATTTCTCTTACGCACTCTCGGTCTTTGGTGGGAAGATATGCAAAGTTGCGCATAGCATACCACGATTTATCTGTAATTCTGAGAAGGGCAGCTAAATCAAAATCCGAAAGATTGCCGTATTGATTTTTCTCTGCAATCTCCCTTTGATTATAACTCAAATTAGATATAACACATTCCTGCCACCAATTCTCGGACACCTTGGGAAGCATTTTATCAAGCCAAGATTCCAACAACTTTGCGGCCGTATGTAAATATTCATTTATTTTTCCAACAACTTCAATATTGTACATAACGATCTCCAATCAAAAGTTTATTTCTCCGCCGCATTTCCTGCTTTTACCCAAGCGTCAACCTCAGACACCTTGAATTTCCATAGACGTCCAACCTTTGAAGCGGGCATATTACGTTTTGCAATCCATGTTAATACGGTATCGCGGCTAACGCCGAGGTGCTCCATAATCTCTTTGAGTGAATACCATCTTTCCGTTTCGTTAATCATTTCAATTCTCCTTCGACAAAAAGATACAATTATTTATTTTATAATACCATAATATCATCAATTTGTCAATCAGTTATGATTGTTTATCGTCGGTTTATAATGGTTTATTTGCCAACAGAAAAGGCGGCGAGATTTCTCCCGCCGCCGAGTGCTTATTCAGTTAAGGCTTCAATTGCAATCTGCATCCCGAGCTTGAAAGCGTACTCAAGCATTGCTGCTACACCAAGGCTCATATACTCGCTCCAACAATTGTGGAACTTTTCGAAGATTTATTTTTACTCGTCTGTGAAGGTCTTTGCCAAGTCCTCATGATGCCGTGCCATGTAGCTAAGTAGTTCCTTCATCTCCTTTGAATTGTTTCTGCTGTCCTCTTGCGGAATTATGTTTCCGTGCCACAGTTCGTTTATCATACTTTTCATAGGCTGCACCTCCTGTTAGCACAACAACATACCACAGAAGAGAGAGAAAGTCCAGCGCTTTTTTCGAAAATTAATCCAACTTTTTTCACGGTTGTACTCTGTGATTACAGCGATGCAATTTCTGAGTGGTGAATGAGCTGAATATATTGCCATTCTGTCTTGACTATCAGATAAAAATATGCTATAATATCTTCGGTGTCGCAAGGCACCCGGAGAGTGCCATATACGGTGGCGGTTGCTTCCCTTAATCGGGAACGCAGATTCTTTTTGCCTTCCCGAGAGGGGAGGTGATGCTCATGTTCGTTACTTGGGAGCTGTTGTTCTTGTTCGCAGGATTTTTAATAGCGCTTTTGACTTACATAGATAATCATAATAAAAAGAATTAACCGCCTCAGCGACCAAACTTGAGCGGTTAATACTTTAATCATTCAATTGGGAGCAACCGTCATCGGTTCTCTCCGTTACTATTATATCACGACGAAGCCGCTTTGTCAACTCTTTTTTTGAACTTCATATAAAGGCTTTTCGATCAGAAGCGCTTTTTCTTTGATTGGTGACTCAATTTTTGAAAGTGCCCTGCTCCATGCGTAATTATTTTTCTCTTTTCTCTGCCGTTTTGCGGCCTACTCCACCCAAAGCGTTTCTGACCCCATTCTTGACCATAGACCGATTTGGAAGCGGTGGAAGCAACGGAGTTAAGAGTGCTACAAAGCGATAAAATCGGAGTAGAAAACACCATATATTGTGTTTTTGGAGATGAAATACGCTATATTTTGCGCTTGGGGTGGTAGAGGCCGCAAGTTCAAGTCTTGTCACTCAGACCAAATAAGAACGAAAGTTATGATACCATTGGTATTGCAACTTTCGTTCTT
>CAZUDC010000024.1:0-14906 GCA_964619105.1 uncultured Ruminococcus sp. | reverse complement strand
TATCTATGCTTGTCAGAGCTAAAAGGCTATGTAATGCCGCAGCTGCAAAATTTATAAAGAAACGTCTTTATCTGAATACATATATGAGTCTTACTGATAATACTCGCCTTGAAATTGAGAACTGTAAACGTGTAATTGAACTGAATGATGTTTATGTTCGACTAAAAACGGCAACTGTTACCGTTTCTGTTTGGGGAGAAAATCTCTCGGTTTCTGATTACAATACAGATGGTATTGTAATAGATGGAATGATCAGTTCAGTTGAATTTGAATAGGAGATATTATGCTTGGAAATATAAGTTTCAGACTGATAACTGCGGATTGCGGAGATATCATAAATAAGCTTCGTGCAACTGGCTTTTATGTAAAGGAATTACATTGTGAAAAAGATTGTATTATTTCCGGAAAGATAAATTGGTATGATTTTGGAGAATTGGAAGCTTTTGTTTATGAGAATCATCTCCAATTGGAAAATATTGAAAAAAGAGGATTATATTTCAAAGCAGAAAATTATAAAAAGAGATTTGGCATAATTGCAGGCTTAATTATTTCGATAGCTTTAATTCTTTTATTCTCAAATACTGTTTTAAAAATTGAAATATATGGGAATGAAAGCGTTTCGGACGAGCGTGTAAAAATGATACTTTCAGATCATGGAATAAAAATCGGAGCATTTATACCGTCCTTGAACCTGCGTTTCTCTGAACGTGAAATACTGACAGCATTTGATACTTTCAGATGGATTGGTATACGTTCTTCAGGATGCAGAATACTTGTTGACATAAGCGAGCTTACTGAAAAGCCTGAAATTATACCACAGTCATCACCGTGCAATATTGTTGCTTCTCGTGACGCACAGATAGTTGACATAAGAAATGTTTATATGGGAATGCTTGTACCTATGCTTTATGACGGAGTTAAAAAAGGGGATATACTTATAAGCGGTACGATCGACGGGAAGCTTGAGCATGATTATCCTGTTCATGCGATGGGAGAAATAATCGGCAGGTATGAAGACGTTATATCATTTGAACAGCCATATTTTGACAGTATCATAAATTATGGCGACAAAAAGTATAAAAAATCTATTTTCCTTTTTGGAAAACGTATTCCTCTTTACCTCAATAAAAGCATTGATTTTGATTATGAATATAACGAAAAAAAAGAGTATTTACAATTTCTGGGATTGGAACTGCCAATAGGACTTATTGAAGCAGAGATACAACCTTACACTGTTGATGATGTTGAATATTCCGCAGAGCAGGCGAAGCTTATGCTTAAAGATAAAATAAATCTCTATGAAAAAAACTTTCTGAAAAACGAAGAAATAATCGTGATATCAAAGAAAGTTGATTTTGAAGATCAGGGTGATAAAATGACGGCAAATGTAAAATATTATCTTGAAAGCGATATAGGAGTTGAGCAACAGATATTTATAAAGAGGTGATATGGCACTTATTGTTGAATTTATATGTTATACTAAACACCATTTAAAATTTGGAAAAAATCAAGCCGACAATCCTGAATAAATGGATTTCGGCACAGATTTTTTCCTGTATTTTATTGATATTTAGTATTACATTCACAAAAAATCATTGACTTTTTTAAAAAAATGTAGTAAACTTACAGTATTGAAAACGTTTTCTTTATAGAAAGGAATGTCAAAATGAAAAAATACAACATTTTAAAAAGGATCTGTGCAACAGCACTTTCTGTATGTATGTCAGTCGGAATTATGACAGGCTGTTCCGAAAAAGAAATAGCTGAAAAGTCGGATTGGAGCTACGGTCAGGTCGAAATAGGCGGCGGCGGCTTTGTTACGGGAGTATTCAGCACAAATGAGGAAAATGTATATTACGCAAGAACAGATGTCGGCGGTGCTTATCGCTGGAATGAAGATAAAAAAGGCTGGGAATCAATGAGCTATTGGGTAAGTGACGAGGATAAGGGACTGCTTGGCATTGACGGACTCGCAGTTGATCCGAATGAAGCTTCAAAGGTATATCTCCTCGCAGGTACAGATTATTTCAGCGGAGGAAAAACAGCGATCCTTGTTTCCGATGATTACGGCAAAAGCTTTGAAGTTGTAGATGTTACAGATAAGATAACGGCTCATGGAAACGGTATGGGCAGAGGAAACGGAGAAAGAATAGCTGTTGACCCAAACAATGGCAGTGTTATTCTTGCAGGTGGAAGGACAGGCGGATTGATAAAAAGTACTGACGGAGGGAAAACATGGGAACAGATTTCATCATTTTCTGTTGCCTCTACAAATAATGCAAACGGCATTAACGGAATAGTTTTTGATCCATCCTCGGAAAAGGACGGTATCACACAAAGAATTTATATCTCAGTTTCAAGAAAGAATGAAGGTAATATTTTTGTATCCGAGGACGGCGGTATAACCTGGAATGTTCTTGCAACCGCATCCGAAGAATATATGCCACAGAGAATGAAGCTGGATTCAAAAGGAAACCTTTATGTTGTATATGCATCAAATGAAGGACCTTGGAATTCTGGCATAGGTTCTATTTACAGATATAATGCTGATGGTTCAGCTGATGATATTTCTCCTGACGCTTCATCATTTGGTGATATTGTTATTGATCCTTCAGATGAAAACCGACTGCTTGCCGTTACGACGAATAACTGGAATGAACAGGCAAACGGTGCTTATGGCGACGCATTTTTCGTTTCTCTGGACGGAGGAATGAGTTGGACGAATATTCTTGATAATATGCTGATGAACGATGGAGGAATCCCATGGATAAAGGATTACGCTATACATTGGTGCAGCTCACTTGAAATAAACCCGTTCAATACTAACGAAATTATGGTTACATCAGGAAACGGTGTTTTTGCTTGTGATAATATATGGGACACAAATCCGGAGTTTTATTTTTGTGCAAATGGAATTGAAGAAACTGTTCCTATGGATATAATCACAATGGAGGATTATCCGCTTGTTTCCGCTGTTCTTGATTATGATGGCTTCGTACATAATGATATATATTCGGCTGCAGAACGTCATAATGGGCAGATAGGCTCATGTACAAGCATCGCAATTGCATTTCAGAACAGAGATTACTGGGCAAAGGTTGGCGGAAGTGACAGCGAAATGAAGCTTATTTACAGTACAGACGGAGGCACAACTTGGAACAATATTCTTAATTCCCCTGAAGAGGGAAAGTTTTTTTGCAACGGAAGAATTGCATTTAATGCAGATGGTTCACGTCTTTTCTGGAGTGCAGAAAACTCTTTGGGTGCATATTATACAGAAGATTTTGGCGAAACATGGGTAAAATGTTCGGGAATTACAGGCAGTGACGTCTATTTTCTTGGCGATCCTAATAACAGTGATTATGTTTACGCTTGCGGCAATGGTGTAGTATTCTTGAGTTCTGATAGAGGAACAAGCTTTACAAGAATGGCTGTCGTAAGTCCAAGCTATAAGAGATTATGTGCTGATCCTTCGGAAGAGGGAACATTCTACATCGCAGGTGGTGCAGGACTTTTCAAGGCAACAAATCATGGTGAAGAGGTTTCACTTGTTGACGGAATCAAGTATTGCGAAGCAGTAGGCCTTGGAAAGGCTAAAAATAAAGGAGATCCTTATGTAATCTATATTTATGGAACTCCTGTTGATTCTGATATAAAGGGTGTATATATGTCCGAAGATAATGGTATAAGCTGGATACGGATCAACGATGATAATCATACCTTTGGAGGAACGGGCAACGGCGTATTTATAAGCGGTGATATGAACGTATATGGCAGATGTTATATGAGTACAGTCGGACTTGGCATTGTATACTTTGATAAAAATGAAAAATAAAAATTATTCTAGAACGGCAGAGCACTTTCTGTCGTTTTTTTGTTAGAAAATCTTTTATTTTATACCTTAATCCGCAAAATACACCCACAAAAAAACTTGCCAATCCGTCTCAGAGACCGAATAATGAACCGTGTAAATGCCAATAATACCCACAAAGAAAATTGGAGGCATTAGGTATAAAAAAAGAAATCACGGATTAATCGAAAAAGAAATGGAGTTTGTAAAGTATCTCAGGGGCTTGTTTCCCGAATTACCGACAAAACTCTCCCTGAGGTAAATGAATGGCAGAACCGTCCTCTTGACAAGATTTATCCGGTAGTTTTCTTTGACGGAATAGTTTTCAACTCAAGAAAAGACAGTAAAATCATCAGCAAATGTGTGTACTCTGTTCTTGGGATTAATATGGAAGGTCAGAAGGAGATCCTTGGTACCTGGATATCCGAAAATGAGTCCGTAAGCTTCTATGCAAGTATATGCTCAGACCTCAGAAACCGCGGTGTTACGGACATTTTTATCGCTTGTCACGATAATCTGACAGGACTTTGTGACGCAATAAATGCGATATTTCCAAAGACGAAAAATCAGCTTTGCATCGTTTATCAGGTAAGAAATAGCTGTAAATTCGTACCCTACAAGGACAGAAAAGCAGTGTGTGCAGACCTCAAGAAAATCTACGGTGCGGTCAATCTTGATGACGCTGAATATGTAAAAGAAGAGTTCCGCGAAAAATGGGATAAAAAGTACCCCAATATTCTAAAATCCATGAAAAAAACTGGTCTGAACTGACAACATTTTTTGATATATCCAACATCTCGTGCCGAGCTGTCAGAAATAAGGAAGATAACATATACAACAAATGCGGTCGAGAGCTACCACAGAATGATCAGAAAATTTACGAAATCCAAGGCAATTTTCCCGACCGATGATTCAATCAGAAAAATCATTTTTATGAGCGTCAAGGAGATCTCAAAAAAAATGGACAATGCTCGTCCGTGACCGGGGACTTGCGTACTCACAGTTCGCAATATTCTTTGAGGATAGGTTAGTAGCCTAATGGCTGATGAGGGCTCTGCCCTCAAGCTCCCGAGGTTTATCCGCTTGAGGATTATCCGATGAAGAAAGAGAAAAGCAGCAACATTTCTGCTGCTGCTCTTCACCGTTTTATTCCGCAGTCTGCGTTGGGTCGCTCATCAGAACTCAGCTTGCTGATTTTTTGCCTATGTTTGGCTGTAATTTTAGTATTGGCAAAATTTTTGCAATTATTGCGTTTACACAGTTTGATTTTCAGAACCGTTTCTGATTTTCACCATTGTGTTGCGTTGTCTGCATCGGGTATTACTTAGAACTCTTTTGGTTAAATCATCCATACATATTCAATAGTTTATAGAAATCTTTCCATTTTATATCGTTTGATAAGAGCGCCATTTGACATTTTTTGTTCAATCTCAGCTATAAAATCAAAACCACACTTTAAATAACATTGTTGAGCACGTACATTGCTTTGATCTGTATAAAGGCCTAAAGAACTGTAACCTCTCAACTTTAAGTTTTCTATAATTTCCTTTATGACATATTGACCTATACCTCTATTCTGATAGTTCGGAAGCAGCGCTATAACTTTTATGTATGCCTTTTTTTCCTCTGTGGAAAGGCCATTTACACCCAGCCAACCTATAGGTGTAGACTCATCAAAAATAATATAATCCTCTTCATCAGAATCCTGTTCCCATTCAATAATTGCATCAGCCCAAATCTCAACAGTTGTCGGAATTTCATTCAAAACTGTCATAACCGATTCGTTATTCATAAGCTCTTGTAAAAATTTGGCATCATGTTTATTTACTGCAACAATCATAATGTTTTTCATTTTATGTTTCTACTCGCACAATGCATAATATATCCATCTAATTCCTTAGTTATCTTCGGGGATGTCCTTACGGGTTTTAGCAATAATCTTCATTTCATCTATAACAAGGATATCATCATTAACACGGCTGTTTCTTGCTACCCCTGTAAAAAAGGGCGATGAAAAGATTCTTTCCATATTTGATCTGCCGCTTACAGGCATTATTTTGTCAACAGCCAATACTTTATCAACAACGATTGCAGTATTACCCATATCGGAGTTAAATGTAACCATTGTTTCGCGAAAAAAAGATTTGTAACGACGTTTAGATTCATCCATAATGTTTACGATTTCCGGAACGTATTGATCGAAAACTGTATTCATTAATTCGTTAAGCTTATGATTATTTTCTGCTGAATCAGGCTGTTTTCTTACAAGAGCTATCTCATCGGCAATTTTATGAAGAGCCTCATGCGGTGCTTCAATTTTATGAAGAGCATAATCTGCATTATGAGGATTTTTCTTAAAATCATCAAACCACATTCCAAATGTGCATTTGTGAGGGTCAGTAGTAAGCGTGAAATCCTCATTTGCCTCGACAGAACGTTTAAGCTCGTTTGCCCAGTTGATGTGATCCTTTTCACGTTCTTCAAGCATTGCGGTGAAGTCTGAACATTCCTTATCAAGTGTTGGATACCCAAAAAGCCGACGCATATCAATGATGGGATAGACCTCACCTCTGATATTAGTTATTCCTCTGTATTCCTGCGGTGCATTCGGAACAGCTGTAAGATTATCGGGCGGAACGAGTATTCCTGTAACAAATTCGGTATTTATTGCGTATGTAAAGCCACAAAGTGAAAAAATAAGCCAAGGAAGCTCATTTTTCAAAATTTTATCATTATCTTGCATTTTCTTTCCTCCTTGAAGTTTCTTCTATTAAATTATAGCACAAAAAGGTATCTATATGCAATTACTTATGGCTTAGTTTACATTTTATTAACAAGTTTGTGTGAATTATAATTGATTACAATAAAAAATATGCTTTAAAAATTAAAAAAAGCTTGACAACTATGCTTAAATCTGATATAATATTTAGGTAATCCTTGCTCATACTGATTTAATGTGTGGGTAAATCCAAGAGGAGGTGTATTGTAATGGCAAAGTTGAACGAAGCTTATGAGGCCATGGTAATCTACAGCTTGAACAATGGTGAGGATGCTGCTAAAGCACTCGTTGAAAAGTTCAAGGGTATGATTGAAGCTAATGGCACGCTTGAAAGTGCTGACGAATGGGGCAAAAAGAAGCTCGCTTATGAGATCGACGATCAGACTGAGGGTTATTATGTTCTTTATACATTTAACGCAAAGCCTGAATTCCCCGCAGAGTTTGAGCGTGTTCTCAAAATCACAGACGGTGTTATGCGTTGCCTTGTTACCGTAAAGTAATAGGATCTGAAAGGTGAGGTTGTTATGCTTAATAAGGTTGTACTCATGGGCAGACTTACTGCCGACCCTGAATTAAGACAGACTTCTAATGGTTTTAGTACCTGCAGATTTACTGTTGCTGTTGACAGGAATTTTGTCCAGCAGGGTCAGGAGAGGCAAGCTGATTTTATTACTGTTGTTGCTTGGAGACAAACAGCTGAATTTGTTAGCAGATATTTTCACAAAGGTTCGATGATTTGTGTTGAGGGTGGTTTGAGGACAAGTAGCTATGATGATAGAAACCATCCTGATGTAAAGCATTATGTTACTGAGGTTTATGCTGATCAAGTTCATTTTACCGGTGAAAAAAGTCAGAATGCAGGTTCACAAAGTGGTAATAGCCAGTACCGACAGAATCAAAATACGCAGTCTGCTCAATTTCAAAACGACCAGCAGAGTTATACTGTTGGCGATTTGAGTGATTTTGAAGAGGTAATCGGAAACGGAGAACTTCCTTTCTGATTGCGGTTTTAATCATATTTAATAGGAGGTTATTATCATGGAGAAAGATAGAGAGAGATCTCCTCGTGGCGGCATGAAGAGAACCCGTAAAAAGGTTTGCATGTTTTGTGCTGACAGAGTTGAGAAGATCGATTATAAAGATGTACAGAGACTTAAGAAGTGCATGACTGAAAGATCTAAGATTCTTCCAAGACGTGTTACTGGCACTTGTGCATATCATCAGAGAGAGCTTACTAAAGCTATCAAGAGAGCAAGATATATTGCACTTGTTCCTTACGTTTCTGATTAATTAAAAAGTATAACCGTTTCTGTTTCGGAAACGGTTTTTATTTTAATATAGAATAAAAGGATGCTGTACAGCGATAAACTGTACAGCATTTTATTGAATGGAAAATTAATACATACCGCCCATTCCACCAGCAGGAGCTGCAGGGGGAACGTCTTCCTTAATGTCAGCAACAAGGCTTTCGGTTGTCAGAACCATTGCCGCAACAGAAGCGGCATTCTGGAGAGCAGAACGCGTAACCTTTGTAGGGTCTACAATTCCTGCAGGAATCATATCGCCATAGGTTTCGTTATATGCATCAAATCCATAGCCGACCCTGTTTGAATTAACGATCTTATCAAGAATTACGCTTCCTTCAAGACCTGCATTTGCGGCGATCTGGCGAACTGGTTCTTCAAGAGCCTTAAGCACAATTGAAGCACCTGTTTTTTCGTCACCGCTAAGAGTTGAGACAAGCTTTTCAACAGCTGGCATTGCATTAATAAATGCCGTTCCACCGCCTGCGACGATACCTTCTTCAACAGCTGCTTTTGTAGCGGAAAGTGCGTCCTCGATACGGAGCTTCTTTTCCTTCATTTCGATTTCGGTAGCGGCACCAACTCTGATAACAGCTACACCGCCGCTGAGCTTTGCAAGTCTTTCCTGAAGTTTTTCTCTGTCAAAGTCAGATGTTGTAACTTCGATCTGTGCCTTGATCTGACCAATTCTATCCTTGATAGCCTGCTTATCACCTGCACCATCAACGATAACGGTATTTTCCTTGGTGATTTTTACCTGTCTTGCCTGACCGAGCTGATCTACTGTTGTGTCAGCAAGTTCAAGACCAATTTCGGAGGAGATGACCTGACCACCTGTAAGAATTGCGATATCCTGGAGCATTTCTTTACGTCTGTCACCAAAGCCAGGAGCTTTGACAGCTACACAGGTGAAAGTGCCTCTGAGCTTGTTAACAATAAGTGTAGAAAGTGCTTCGCCCTCGATATCTTCCGCTATAATGACAAGCTTCTTGCCTGCTTTGAGTATCTGCTCAAGAAGGGGGAGAATTTCTTGAATTGAAGCAATTTTCTTATCTGTGATAAGGATATAAGCGTCATCAATGACGGCTTCCATCTTGTCTGTATCAGTAACCATATAAGGTGTAATGTAGCCTCTGTCAAACTGCATACCTTCAACAACCTCGGAATATGTTTCAGCTGTTTTTGACTCCTCTATGGTAATAACTCCGTCAGCTGTAACCTTTTCCATAGCGTCAGCAATAAGCTTACCAACATTTTCGTCAGCAGCAGAATTTGCGGCAACGCTTGCTATATCATCAGAGCCCGATACCTGTACGGAGTTAGACTTGATAGCGTCAACAGCTGTATCAACAGCCTTAGCCATACCTTTACGAACAATCATAGGGTTGGCACCTGCAGCGATATTCTTCATACCTTCTCTGATAAGAGCCTGTGCGAGAAGGGTAGCAGTTGTTGTACCGTCACCAGCTGCGTCATTTGTTTTTGTTGCAACTTCTTTAACGAGCTGCGCTCCCATATTTTCAAAAGCGTCTTCAAGTTCAATTTCTTTTGCGATGGTAACGCCGTCATTGGTTATAAGGGGAGCACCGAATTTTTTATCAAGAACAACATTTCTTCCCTTAGGTCCAAGTGTAATTTTAACTGTATCTGCAAGCTTGTCAATACCTGCCTGAAGAGATTTTCTTGCTTCTTCACCGTAAGCTATATTTTTTGCCATAATAATCAATCTCCTTTAAAAAGTTTATTCAACAATAGCGAGAATATCGTCCTGACGGAGGATAGTGTATTCCTGTCCGTCAATTTTGACCTCAGTTCCGCTGTATTTGGAAATAAGAACCTTCTGACCTTTTTGAACGATCATTTTTATCTCTTTTCCATCCACGATACCGCCTGGACCAACCTCAACGATTTCTGCGATCTGTGGCTTCTCTTTAGCTGAGCCTGCAAGAATAATGCCACTCTTTGTGGTTTCCTCGGCTTCAGTCATTTTAATCACAACTCTGTCTGCAAGTGGTTTGATAGTCATTTAAGACTCCTCCTTTGGTATATTAGCAATATCATAAACACTCTGTTAGCACTCTATCTCTTTGAGTGCTAAATACATTTTACCATATCTATATAGAAAATCAAGAGCTTTCACATATTTTTCTTAAAAGTTTAGCAAATAGCACAAAAAAACATTGGGAGCGTTATGTGATATGTTTATTTTACCTAAATTTATTGAAACGTATTTAGGTATGTGTTATAATAAAAATGGTTTTTTAAATAAGGATTATTATATTGCTCCCCAAGTTCACTTTAGAATTTTCTGCTTTCTCCACAACCTGAATCCGTCGTAAAAAAACCTTGAAAAATTCGCATTTTCAAGGTTTTTTCCTGGGCTTTCAGCTGTGGTTTTTCGCATAAATCTTCACTTTTTAATTGGTGGAGTAATAGTTCATAAAATAGGTGGGTTCATTAATGGTATATGTTAAGAAAATAGAAACAAATGAATTAGATCAATTATTCCAGCTTTATGATTATAATGTCCCCGAAGAAGCTCTTGCTGAAAACACACGAGATATTATCGAGGGCAAGATTGACATATTTTGTTTGTTTCAAGAAGATAAACTGATAGGGGAGTTGCATACTTCCTATATTCATAATGATAAGCGTTTCGCTGAAAAAAATAAACGGGCATACTTATTTGCTTTCCGTATTCATAAGGATTGGCAAGGAAATGGTTACGGACAGCTTTTGATTAATGAAGTAATTTCGATACTTGCAGAGAACGGCTATTCGGAATATACAATCGGTGTCGAAGATGATAATAAAGCTGCTATACACATATATTCAAAACTTGGATTTAATAAGCTGATTGACAGAATAAGTGAGGAGTATCAAGGTGACTGTTATGAATATGGGCTGTATTTGAAGTGCAAATAAATACAAAGCTAATAAATAATTACTGCTCCGCCAATTAACTTATAAAGATTTATGCGAAGAACTGCAGCCAAACGTCAATGAAGAAAACCTTGAAAATGCGAATATATCAAGGTCTTTTACAACGTATTTAGGCCGAGGGGCAAGCAGAAAATTCAAAAGTTAGCTGGCGATGCGATATTACTTTATACAGTTATTATATCTTTGATTTTTTCGTATCTTTTATCGCCAATACCTTTAACGTTTTTTATTTCATCGATTGATTTAAAGCCTATCGTCTGTGCGTATTCAACGATTCTTGCTGCAATAACATCTCCAACACCGTTAAGTTGTTTGAGTTCTTCTATTCCTGCTGTATTTATATTAATAAGGTCGCTTATTTCAGCTGAATTAATTGTTGTAGTTTTAGGTAGGCTTGTTACACATGTTGTAATTTCAGTAATTGCATCAACCGTTGAGGTTTCAGTAGTTGAAGTGCTTTCATTTGCTGATATTATTTCAGTTTTGGCTGTAATAATTTCAGTTGAGGCTGTTAATTCTTCAGTTGCAGCCGATTCCATTTCCGACACTTTTTCTTCCCACATACTATCGAGTGGAATTAGTGTTTCAGCTTGGGAATAATCAATAAAAGGCTTTGTAAATGCTTCTGAATCATATAGAGAGATCGAACCGATCACCGCAATTATAATGAATGAAGTCAAAAGAGCTTTAATATAGTGCTTTTTTATTTTAATCACCGCTTACTTTAATCGACTTTTTCTCTTATTTTACACTATTTGTAAGCATTTTTCAATAGTATGTGAAATTGATGGATTTTTTTGTGAGATATGAACTATCGGATAGGTTATAAATAGTGAATATTATACAGTATAACATAATTTATAAAGGATTTTTTGAAATAAGATAAATACTTTCTGCCAATCTGTACACGTTCGTTGTTATCAACGATTATTTCCTTGTTTGTGTGATTTTTTACATGATGGAAGCTTACAATGAATGACTTCTGACATCGACAGAATCTTTCAGGTGGAAGTTTTGCTTCTATTTCCTTTAAATTGGTATGTACTTCAATAGTTTTATCTGTTGTCCTAATAAGGGTATTTTTGCCCATTGCTTCAGCGTAAAGTATATCAGATAGCCTGATTTTCCATGTTCGTTCATGTGTATTTATGATAAAAAGATCATCTCGTTTTAAAAAAAATATATATTCACTAATACTGTTAAAAAGTTGTTCCCTTCGTATCGGTTTTTTTATATAGCGAAAAAAGTTTACTTTATCGGTTTCGAGTATTGAATCGATATAAGCAGTTACAAGAATAACCGCACAATTATTATTTTGTTTTTTTATAATACGAGTAACTTCTATTCCATTCATATCGCCTAAAATATAATCCATAAAAACAAGTTCATACTCCTTGCTAATCATGGCATGCAATAGCTCATGACCATTTTGAAACTTATCAATCATAATGTCAATTCTTCTAAGCTCGCCATATTCTTTAATCATTTCTTCAAGTGTATTTCGCACTACTCTTTCATCATCACATATTGCAATTCTCATAAGTGTTCATCCTTTACCGTTTTTTTTACAAACCAACCATTTGAAATTCAGATAAATAACTGGTAATCTCATAGTTGATTTAATATTGGATTTCTGTACAGACTTTTTCTGTATATTATTGGTGTTTGGAATTTGTTTTTTTGAATATATGCTATTAAGGAAGCACTGACTAAAAATGTTTAAATCTTTTTAATCATGATTTCAAAGCTTTCAATAGTTTCATTAGTTTTTATTTTACTACAAAATCACATATATTTCAATATTTTTAAAGAAAAAATCCTCTTTTTAGTGTAGATTTTCTGATATACACAAATTTTGGACGAAAAACGAATACAAAATATAGCATATTTAACAAAGGATATTGTCGCTTTTTAGATAAAAATTATGTGATGTTGATAATTATATTTTTTAATAAGCAGGTACTGGTATGAAAAAATAGTAATTTTTCGTGTTTTAATTTATTAAAATTACGTAATTATTATAAAAAAGTCATTTCATTCCCAAAATAATGCTTTTTGTCGGATTTCTGTTGATTTATTACGCAAATAGTGTATAATATGATTAATTTCATTTTCACGATAATAAATAAGTACATTTTTGAAATTCGTTGAATAATGGAATAATATAGTTGGAGGTGACTTTTATGTCTGAAAAAGCAAAGGTTTTAATTGCTGATAATTCGGCAGATTTCAGTAAACGTGTGGTTTCGGCATTCAGCGCAAAGGAATTTTTGGTGAATGAATGCGAGAGTGACGGAAGTGCAGTCATTGAAGCGATACGAACTTCAAAGCCGGATATTGTCATTTGTGAGGCGCTTATGCCCTCGGCGGACGCACAGGAGGTTATACATCGAATTAATGGAAATACAGCAAAAAGGCCGTTTTTTATTGTAACGCTTCCTTATAGGAATGCTTATGCTGAAAGTGTAATTATGAGCTATAAAAATGCTTATGTATTCATCAAGCCTTTTGAAATCGAAAATCTTGTAAGTTTTGTCGAGCATATTGCCCCAAATGATACTATCATTTTTGAATTTGATGATCGTGATAAAGACATCAATGGAAATGACAACGAACTGGATTCTGCGCATATAGAGATCGCAGTCACTGATGTTATTCATATGCTTGGGATTCCAGCGCATATTAAGGGATATAATTATCTGCGCGAAGCAATTATCCTGTCGCTGTCAGACCCTGAAATGCTCGAAAGCGTAACAAAGCTTTTGTATCCGGCAATTGCAGAAATGTATGATACATCACCGTCAAGAGTTGAAAGAGCAATCCGACATGCGATAGAAACATCGTGGGACAGAGGAGATGTTGACGTGCTTATAAAGATGTTCGGAAACACAGTGAGCAGTGGGCGTGATAAGCCGACCAATTCTGAATTTATAGCTTTAATAACGGATAATCTGCGACTGAGGTTCAGAATATCGAATAAGTCAAATAGAAAGAAAAAACACAATAATTACTATAGATGATATTTAATTTCTAAAAGGGAACCCTTGGAAATTAACTTGAGTTTTTTCTAAGAAAAAACGTCGAAAAATAAATTATCGTCTTTAAAAAACAACAAAATACGTATGAAATAAGCCTGTCAGAGCAATTCGACAAGCTTATTTTTTCTTTTGCTCAGCCATTTACCTCAGATATCTATAAGATAATCAAAGGTTATTACCAAAAAATTCTGTGAAAAACGATGAAATGATGAGTCTGAATATCAAACCGTGTAAATGCCGATAATACCCACAAAGAAAATTGGAGGTATTAGGTATGAAAAACAGATATCACTGTTTATGCGAAAAGGAAATGGAGCTTGTAAAGCTTCTCATGAAAAGTTGGATAAGAAGTATCCTAATATTCTGAAATCATGGGATAAAAATTGGTCTGAATTAACAACTTTTTTGATATATCCAACATCTCGTGTCGAGCTGTCAGAAATAAGGAAGATAATGCACAATGCCGCCAAAAAGATTTCTCAAATCAAAATAAACGCATAAAAATCAAAAGCAATCAAACTGCCCTCCAAAAACTTCTTGCAGGCGCACTTTACCAAGCCGTCAGAGATTTTCTGTCAGCCAGATAAAGGTTTGCGAGTGCAAACATAATATTCAGTTTGGCGGTCTGTTTTCGCAGACCCCGGTATCGGGTCTTCCTATATCCGAACAGCCGCTTTACGACTGCAAAAACGTGTTCTACCTTTGCTCTGCTCCTCTGTCAAGAAAAAGACCAAATAAAACAGGCCAAAAACAACAAGCGTGACTGAAATTATCAGAAAGAGAATTAGTGTATAATTTTTCAAAGTCACAAGGCGAAGAATAATCGCAGTGGCTATGAATTCTTACTGTGTTGTAAAAGGCATCGATATATTCGAATACCAGCTTATATGCATGATCGAAATCCTTGATTCTGAATCGGTTAAGCCACTCACGCTTGATAAGCGAACAGATGATAACATCACTTATCAGGGCGATGCGCAATGCTTAACAGT
>CAZUDC010000023.1:0-15388 GCA_964619105.1 uncultured Ruminococcus sp. | reverse complement strand
AAATATTACAGAGGACCTTTCTGATCATATCAATATGTGCTGATGATATCTTCACCGTTAAGATACTTGCTGACATTTTCTACAAGTCTGTCAACATATGCAGTTGAACAGGTGAAGCTTGTTTTTCCGTTGAGAACAATTGCCGAACGGCGGTTTTCGAGTGTATAAAACTCAACCGTATCGTTTCCGTCCTCTGCGGTTATTTCGATTTTCAGCTTTGGCTCACCGCTCACGTTCTCAAAATACAGCTCCTCGGACGGTGCTTTGAGCATAAACTGATAGAGCGTTTTGAATTTTTCCGAATCCGCCTCGTCACCGTTTATGGAAACGCCGAAATCATCTGCGCCTGTTCCTGTGAGGTCGAAGCTAACATTCGTATCGGCAGATGTCACTGTAATATTGCTGATATTGTAGATATAATGGCTTGTGATAATGGTTGTCGTCAGATCAAGCGGCATTTTCGTCAGCCATGGGAGTGAAGCTTCATCAAAAATATAGATCATATCAATGTCGCAAGCCATGCCGTAATACCCGCCGTTTTCAGCCTTATTGCCGATCTTAAGGGTAAACTCTCCACTTCCTGTAGCTGCTGTAACGACAAGCTGAGGTTCGTCAAGACCATATTCTGCAAGATCGCTTTCCTCGGGACGGATAACGGCAAAATCAGATGCAGTCAAACCGAACATTCCGCTCATGTACTCGGAACATTTATCGGGGTTAAGGTCAAGTACAACAGGCTCGCTCATTCGGTAGTTTGATGAATTTGCGATGATTATATCCTGATCCTCAAGCCTTGTATCGTAATTTATAACGATATCATAGTCAAGATCGCTTCTGCTTACAGTCAGCTTATTGACGAGTGAATAATTGATTGTATCCTCCTCATCCTCGGCGGTTTTCTGGGTGAAAACTACCTTATCAACGCTGTTTCTCGGGTCATCGGCAGCGAAGGAAACATCGCTTGTTTTAACAGTATATACAGTATTATCATCATTTATGCTCATATAGCTGTAAACTGATGAGCCCGGGACCTTATCGCCGATTTTTACAGTTATTTCTGTTTTTTCGGTATCGTCAAACCTGACTGTATATTCTGAAGTCGGTTCGGCAAGACCGTAAATTGATATATCCTCCGCATTTTCCATAATAGTTTTCTGTGCGGTAAGCGTTGCCGCTCCGTTCAGAGCGGTATTGACAAAGGTATCGCTGAGCGGTGCAAGGATATAATCAACGATAGTCCACATATAAATTCCGTCCTTGCCAACACGGTCAACATCATATGTGCCAAACTCATTTGTAATGGTTATCTTTTCGATATCCTCGGGATTTTTATCGAAGATAAGGCTGGATTCGACAACCGTGTCCTCCTCTGTCACCGTTTCCTCTTCGGGTGCGGTCAGCACAAGAGCCGCCGTCACGCCTCCAAGGATGATCAAAGCCACTGCCGCAATAATTATAAATTTGAGTTTCGATTTCATTACTTATGTCTCCTTTTGAGCCATATAACAATACCTGTGATAAGGACTGCCGCGGGGAGAAGAACAACGAACACCCAGAACGCAGTATTAGCCTTTTCAACAGTCGTATCGAAGGTTGCAGCTGTAAGATCCTTAGCAACGATAGTGATACCGCTGTCCTTTCCTGTCATAGTGTTGACAATAGAAATAAAGTAATCGCCGTTATTATAATAAGATGTTCCCGTGATAGAGGCTTCAAGCATTGCAGATGAGCCATAAACGAGAAGGTTGGACGCAATGCGGTTATTATCGCTGTCAAAGCTTGATTTTGAACCGAGAGCAATAGTATTATATGTGCCGTTCACAATCTCAGGCTCAACACCACTCTGTGCAAGCTCCTGCATTTCATCTGTAAGAACAAAAGCAGTATCAGCAGTTGTAAGAAGAGCCGTAGTTGAAACGCTTCCTCTGTTCTCAAAAAGCAGATTTACAGGTCTTGCAAAATATGAAATTACAGGGAGATCGGGCTGTGCAACATTTGCGGAGTAATCATTTTCTCCGATAAAGTTACGGATAACATAATAGGTGGTGCTTGTAGCAAGATTGGCGGTATCGTTATCACCTACAACGCCGCTGCCAACTTCAATTCCCCATTCTGCAAGGAAAGCGTCAATATTTGCGGTCGATTTCTGTGAATAGCCTGCAAGGTAAATGAGGTTTCTCTGATAGCTGCCGTCATTTTCAAGATACTTATAAAGCTTATCTATAACAGACTCCGAAAGGTCGTTTATAGGAGCATTAATAACCATAAGGTCAGCATCGTAGGGGAAATCCTCTCCGTTCGGGTCAAAGGTCATAACGTCAAAGCCATTGTCCTCGAGAAGCGAGCTGATAGATTCGTTTGATACATCGGTTTCACCTGTTTCCATAATAGCCGCTGTCTTAGGCGAAGGGTCTGTAACATACATAATTGCCGATGTAAGGACCTGCTCCGCCTTTGATGAAACGATATTATAGGAAAAGGTCTGGTAATTAAGCTCGGTATTGAAAAGATCTGTAACAGTGATGACCTTTATCCTGCTGCCCGAGCTTACAACGATATTATTTGCACTGATAGTACCCTTATATATTTCGGAATACTTATTGGCATAGGTCGGGTCTGCCTGCATATCGACAAACCTGATGTCTATCATATCGCTGTTGAGAGCATATTTTTTCAGCACCTCGTAAGCCTGCTTATAATAAACATTTCCTGCGTCGCGGAAGGTATCCTCATCGGTCATTGTAACTATCTCAACGGGTTCATTAATGCTGTTGATATAATCGACAGATTCCTGTGAGATCTCAAATGCACCTGCTGAAGTAAGGTCAACAGTGAGGTCGGTTCTTTCTCCGACAAGGCTTATAATTACGTTCAGCAGAACGACAACTGCGATAACTATTACCGTGATAGCTGTTGCCGCAGAACCATATTTAAGCTTTTTCGTATTGAATTTTCTTTTAGTCTTTCCATTTTCGCTCATTTTAAAGCTCCTCCCTTCTATCAGTCAGCCCAGCGGCGTTTTTCAAGCACACGGACTGTAAGGAAGTTGAACACAAAAATTGTGCTGATAAAGAAAACAATACTTCCGATATTGAAAATGCCCGATGCAAATTCGGTATATCTTGTATAGAATGCAAGCGATTTCATAATACTGCTGATAAACTCGTTGGAAACATTTCCTGCAAGAAGATCGAGCATATAGAAAAACATTATTATTACAAAGCTTACAATTGCGGAAACGATCTGACTCTCGGTCAGCGAGGATACGAAAATTCCTATTGAAATAAACGATGCTCCAAGCAATATAAGAGCGATTATCGTTCCGATTATCGTTGCCCATTCAAGAGTTCCCGCAAGAGTGTGAAGAACGATGATATACGGGATATAAATTGAGATAGCGCAAAGAAATACGCAGAGTGCGGCAAAGAACTTACCTGCTACAATACCTGCAAGGCTTACAGGTGCAGTCAGCAGACACTGATCCGTTTTCTGCTTTTTTTCCTCAGAGAAAAGACGCATTGTCATAAGTGGAATAAGTATCATCATAAGCGTAAATACGCTTGTAAAAACATAGGACATATCGGTTGAACCATAGCCCATATTGATATTTACAAAATAATTCCCCGTATAGAGGAAAAATGCGGTAATAAAGATATAAGCTATCGGCGAGGTGAAATAGGTTTTCATCTCACGCTTGAAAACTGCACCCATTATTCTTCCTCCTCCTTTTTATCTTCATTTTCAGCTTCTGCTTCTTCAACGACAGGTTCTTCTGCTGTTTCTTCAGAGGTCTGTCCGACATTTTCGTCTGGCTTTTTAACGCTGATATTCACATCTCCGCCCATTGTTATCTTAAGGAAGATATCTTCAAGCGACATTTCGTCAGATTTCATACCGAGGATCACCCAGTTTCTTGCAACTATACGCTTGGACAGATCACGCCTTATATCGCAGCCCTCTTTTACCTCTATTTCATAATCGTAAACGCCAGGCTCACGCTCCATGTCGGCTGTGACGGTGATAACTCCGGGGATGGCCTTTATCACCTTAAGTATCTCGTCACGGTTGCCGTCTATACGCATAATAAGTCTGCTGTCCGTTTTGATATTTTTCGTGAGATTTTCAGTGGTATCATCAGCGGCAAGCTTGCCCTTATTGATAATAATAACACGGTCGCATACAGCCTGAATTTCCGAAAGAATATGCGATGAAAGAATTACCGTATGCTTTTTTCCGAGCTTCTTTATCAAGGTTCTTATCTCGATTATCTGCTTCGGGTCAAGTCCGACTGTCGGCTCATCAAGAATAAGTATCGGCGGATTGCCTATAAGAGCCGACGCAAGACCAACTCTCTGCTTATATCCCTTTGAAAGATTACGGATAACACGGTCGTAAACGTCCGTTATTTTAACAAGGCTGCAAACGTCCTCAAGATGAGCTTTTCTTGGTAGCTTGCATTTTTTCAGCTCATAAATAAAGCCGAGATATTCCCTTACCGTCATATCGAGATAGAGCGGCGGTATTTCGGGGAGATAGCCTATCTCCTTTTTTGCCTTCATAGGTTCATCGAGAATATTTATACCATTGATAAGAGCCTCGCCCGAGGTTGAGGAGATATATCCTGTAAGCATATTCATTGTCGTAGACTTTCCTGCTCCGTTCGGTCCGAGAAAGCCGAGTATCTCTCCGTCATTAACGGTAAATGAGATATTATCGACAGCCTTTTTTGAGCCGTACTGCTTCGTAAGGTTTCTGACTTCGATCATTTTATCAGCACCATCCCTTTACTTTTTTAAGGCAGCTCCGAAAATCCTTCCGAAGCTGCCTATGTTATTTTAATGAGTAACTGTGTTAATACTGTGATAAGAAAAGCATAATTTTCCGATATATCAACATTTTCTCAAGCGGAAAGCTTTTCAATTCCCTTTTTAATCCTTTCAAGCGTTACGTCCTTGCCCATAATTGCAGCAAGCTCAACGCCGCCGCCTGGGGTAGAAAGCTTGCCCGAAAGAGCTGCTCTTATCGGGAGAAGTATCCAGCCGACCTTTACTTCAAGCTGTTCGGCCTTTGCGGATAGGATATTATAGATATTTTCCTCTGTCCAATCACCTTCGGAGATATTTTCAAGCAAAGGGAGCGCTTCCTTAAGAGCTGTCAGGCTTGTTTCGGGAGTTGTTTTCATCTTTTTATTGAAATAAAGATCAAGCTCATACTCTCTTAACTCATCAATGAAGTCAACTCGTTCGGGAATCTGTGTGAAAAGCTCCGTTCTCGGCTGAAGAACTCTTGCAAGCACGTCAAGATTGACATTTTCGCTCTTACAGGTCTGTCTTATATAAGGCAGAGCCGCCTTTTTAAATTCTTCAATCGGCAGACGCTTTATCCACTCAAAATTGATAGCCTTCATCTTCATCGGGTCAAATATTGCAGGTGATTTCGAAAGTCCATGAATATCAAATTCCTCAACCAGCTCATCGAGAGTAAATATTTCATTTTCGCCCTTCGGAGCCCATCCTAAGAGTGCAATATAATTGAGTATCGCAGGGATATAATATCCT
The DNA here is from genome assembly GCA_964619105.1 of uncultured Ruminococcus sp. Classification (GTDB taxonomy): domain Bacteria; phylum Bacillota; class Clostridia; order Oscillospirales; family Ruminococcaceae; genus UMGS363. The sequence continues at coordinate 9,830 of CAZUDC010000023.1, read as the reverse complement.
GCTTCGACAAAATCGCCGAAATAAGCGTCGCCGTCACGCTTGGAGAGCTTATGTGTTTCGTCACGCATAATATGCTCAACATGGATATAGCATGGAACCTCCCAGCCGAATGCCTCATAAAGGAGGTTATACTTCGGAGCGGAGGAAAGATACTCATTTCCTCTTACGACGTGTGTAATACCCATAAGATGGTCGTCAACAACATTTGCAAAATTATATGTCGGCATACCATCCGCTTTTATAAGGATCTGGTCGTCAAGGTCGGCATTTGGAACAGTTATATCGCCGTAAAGCTCATCGTGGAAGGTTGTAGTGCCGTCAAGCGGAACTCTCTGACGAATAACGTAAGGCGTACCTGCGTCAAGAAGCCTCCGGACCTCATCAGCGGGGAGATCGCGGCAATGCCTGTCATAGGTCGGAGTGATGCCCTTTGCACGCTGTTCCTCATGAACCTGATCCATTCTTTCCTTTGTACAGAAGCAGTAATAAGCCTTGCCCTTTTTCACAAGCTCCTCTGCATACTGCTTAAAGATCCCCATACGCTCCGACTGGATATACGGACCGACAGGACCTCCGATATCAGGACCTTCGTCCCAATTAAGACCGCATACACGGAGAGTATCATATATAACATCCGTTGCACCTTCGACAAATCTTCCCTGGTCGGTATCTTCAATTCGGAGGATAAACCTTCCGTCATACTTTTTTGCGATAAGGTATGTGTATAGTGCTGTTCTGAGATTTCCTATATGCATAAAGCCTGTTGGACTTGGCGCAAATCTCGTTCTTACATTTTCTGTTTTCATTTATATCATATCCTTTCGGAAATTCAAGTCTTTATTTATTTGTGCTTTAAGCTCGTCAAGGCTGTCAAGCTTCAATTCCGACCGCATAAATTCTTTAAGCGAAAGCTTAATATTCTTACCGTAAAGCTCACCCTCAAAGCCTATAATATAAGTTTCCGCAAGTACCCTTTTACTGTCGGAAACGGTGGGCTTGACGCCGATATTCGTAATGCTTTTATATTCCCTGCCGTCAAATTCGGCGACTGAAGAATACACTCCGAATCTCGGCATAACACGTTCATTTTCAAGCGGCTGATTTATAGTCGGAAATCCAAGCGTCCGTCCTATTTTTCTGCCGCCGACAACGGGAAGCGTGAAATAATAATCATATCCTAACAGACCGTTTACACGGCTAATATTCCCCTCGGAAATAAGCTGACGAATGAGTGTTGAGGATATTCTCTCGCCGCTTTTATCATCAATTGAGGGAACTGTTATAGCCTCAAATCCAAGCTCCTTGCCAAGCTTTTTCAGAAGCTCGGCATTTCCCGAAGCGTTTTTGCCGAAGCGGAAATCCTCTCCGCAGACGACATACCTTGCCCTCATTCGGGCAGCAAGCACTTCCCTTACGAAGCGTTCTGCAGAAAGTCCTCTGCACAAGGAAAAATCGGGCGAATAGACATACTCCGCTCCAAGCCTTTCAAGCTCCGCAAGCTTATCCTCACGGTTTAAAATGAACCCGATGCCGCCCTTAGTGGTGACTGTCGGAGTATCAAAGGTAAAAACTGCCGCCGAGGTATTATCGGCGTTCCCTGCAACAGAAACGGCTTTATCAATGACTGCTCTATGACCGAGATGAACTCCGTCAAACACGCCTGCCGCAACCGCCGTAAACCTCTCGGCAATACATTCTGTTCCTGTAAGATCTTTCGTAAAACCACCTTCACGAATATCAGAAATTTTTATGGACGGAAAACTCGGCTTTTTCGCTGTCTGCTTTGCCAAGACCGATAAATCCGCCGTCTGCACCGAAAACACGGAATATACCGTCCTTTGAGATGTACATTCGCTTCATATCAAGCTTAACTCCGTTCCTGTAAAGCCTCTCCTGTTGAGCATTAAGCTTCACATCGGGATAATCGCCGAAAACCTTTTCTATCGGAAGCAGATATTTTTCAGCGGATGATCCTTTTTCCGCATTTTTCTGCAGCTGTTCAAGGCTCACGCAATCGCCAAGTGAAAAACCGCAGGCGGCGGTCCTTACAAGGCTTGTCATAACCGCACCGCAGCCGAGCTTATCTCCGATGTCGCTGATAATAGTTCTGATATATGTTCCCTTGGAGCAGGAAATTTCAAAGATCCCCTCACATTTTTCCTCGTCATATTCAGTCAGCACAAGGCTATAAACTGTAACGGGTCGTGGTTTACGTTCAACCTCTATCCCCTTTCGGGCGAGGTCGTAAAGCCGCTGACCGTTCACTGTAACCGCTGAATACATCGGAGGTATCTGCATAATATCACCACGGAAAGAATCAAGCCCGGCTTCGATATCCTCTGCGGTTATACCATTGGGAGAGTCTTTTTTTACAAGCTTGCCCGAGCTGTCCTGTGTATCGGAAACGAAGCCGAGCATAAACCCTGCTTTATAGGTTTTATCGTGATCGGGAATAATATCGCAGGCTTTAGTTGCCTTGCCGACAAAAACGGGAAGCACTCCCGTAGCCATCGGGTCGAGAGTACCTGCGTGCCCCAATCGTCGAAGCTTTAAAATGCCCCTCATTTTTGCGATAACATCGAACGAGGTAAAATCCTGCGGCTTATTCACGCAGATAATTCCGTTAAGCTCGTCATTCAATCCGTTCATAGTTCTTCACCAAGCGCTTCTGCGACAGCTCCGACAAGCTTGTCCCTTGCGTCATCAATGCTTGTTTCAAAGGTACAGCCGGACGCCTTTTTATGACCGCCGCCGCCGAATTTCGCACAAAGTGCCGAAACATCGACTTCACCCGTTGAGCGGAGGGAGGCCTTGAATTTATGCTCCTCCTTCTGACGGATAAAAATTCCTACCTCAACTGTTTCGAGTGCTGTCGTAAGACCTGCAATGCCCTCAAATTCATCCATCGGCAGACCTGTTTTTTCCGTATCAGCGAGTGATATTGCGGAAACGGAGCATTTTTCGTTGCAGAAATATTCCATAGAGCCAAGGACGTGCTGTTCTGCGGCAAGTCTTGCTCTGCTTTTCTGCTCGAACATACGACGGTTGATTTTTCCCGCATTGATATTAAATTTCATAAGCTCGGCGGCTGCGATATGCGTTTCTGAACTGCATGAATCAAATCTGAAGCAGCCTGTATCGGTTGCAATTCCGGTATAAAGACATTTTGCGATTTTTTCATCACATTCGCAAAGCTTTTCACTGCTCATAAGCTTAAAAATGACCTGACAAGCGGCGGCTGCGTCTGGCTGAACGAGCGTTCTTTCGGCATAATCTGTATTTGAAATATGATGATCTATGCAAAGTGCAACCTTATCCGCATAATATCCAAAGCTTTTTCCCAAAAGCTTTGGATCGGCAACATCAACTGCAATAATATATTCAGGCTCAAACCTCTGCTCCTCATAAGACTCATACATAAAGTCATAACGCTTCGGAAACTCATCTGCACAATAGACATTGGCTTTTTTCCCCATTTTACGGAGAATGGCACAAAGCCCGAATCCCGAACCTATTGTATCGCCGTCGGGACTTGCGTGGGTAAGGATATGGTAGCAGTTGTTTTCACGCAGAAAATCAGCCGCCTCTTTATAATCAATCAGCAAATTATCACAACCTTTATTCGCTGTCGTCTGCAGGGAGGACATCGTGAAGTATCTGTGATATCTCCGCAGAATGTTCTATCGAATTATCGGGGGTAAAATGCAATTCGGGGCATCTTCTTATATGAAGCCTGTTTGTTATCTCCCTACGGAGCATTCCCGAAGCATTCTGTAAACCCTTTACTGCGTTCTGTGCGTCCTCAAAGCCGTTGAAGCTTGAAATAAAAACCTTGCAGTGCGAGCTGTCGCCCGAAAGCTCAACACGAACGACCGAAACAGCCATTGTATTAACTCTCGGGTCTTTTACACGCTCCCTTATAAGACCTGCAATTTCTCTCATTATATCCTCTGAAAGACGCATATTCTTAAAATTAGGCATATATTCTCCTTCTGAACTTAATCAGCCTTTGTTTCTTCCATCATATACGCTTCAAAAATATCGCCGACCTTGACATCGTTGAACTTTTCAAGCGTAATGCCGCACTCATAGCCCTCGGCAACTTCCTTTACGTCGTCCTTGAAGCGCTTGAGCGAGGACATTCTATCATCGGCAATGATTATTCCGTCACGGACAACTCTTATTTCGGCATTTCTTGTTATCTTGCCGTTTAATACATATGAGCCTGAAACCGTTCCAACGCCTGTTATCTTATAAACCTGACGAACCTCAACTCTGCCAAGGCTTACTTCATGGAACTTAGGCGCAAGCATACCCTTCATAGCTGTGCCGATCTCCTCGATCGCATCATAAATAATTCTGTAAAGACGAATATCAACGCCGTCACGCTTTGCACTTTCCTCGGCAACAGGGTCAGGACGTACATTAAATCCAACGATAATTGCATTTGAAGCGTCAGCAAGCATAACGTCACTCTCGGAAACGGCACCAACGCCACCGTGGATAACCTTAACGCGGACCTCATTATTTGAAAGCTTTTCAAGCGACTGACGTACAGCCTCGACAGAACCCTGAACGTCTGCCTTGACGATAATAGGAAGCTCCTTTATTTCGCCCTGTTCGATCTGACTGAAAAGGTTATCGAGAGTAACCTTCTGATACTGGCTGAAAAGCTCCTGCTTCGCTTCATGCTTACGCTGTTCAACAAGCTCTCTTGCAAGACGCTCGTCCTCAACTGCGTTAAAGGTATCGCCTGCGGAAGGAACCTCTGCAAGACCTGTAATTTCAACAGGACAGGAAGGCCCTGCCTCAGTAACCACCTCGCCCTTATCGTTTGTCATAACTCTTACTCTGCCGACAGCAGTACCTGCGATAATGATATCACCCGTATGAAGCGTACCATTCTGAACAAGGAGCGTTGCGATAGGACCTCTGCCCTTATCAAGACGCGCCTCGATAACAGCACCCTTTGCGAGGCGGTTCGGGTTAGCCTTATACTCTGCGACCTCTGCTACAAGAAGCACATTTTCAAGCAATTCATCAATACCCATACCTGTTTTAGCGGAGATCGGAACGCAGATGACATCGCCGCCCCATTCCTCGACAACAAGGCTGTGTTCTGTAAGCTGCTGCTTGATATTTTCGGGATTTGCACCTGGCTTATCCATCTTATTTATGGCAACGATTATTGGAATTTCAGCTGCCTTTGCATGGTTTATAGCTTCAATCGTCTGCGGCATAATGCCATCGTCTGCGGCAACAACAAGGATAGCGATATCCGTTACTGACGCGCCTCTTGCGCGCATTGAAGTAAACGCTTCATGTCCCGGGGTATCAAGGAATGTAATATCCTTGCCGTTATAATTAACTCTGTATGCGCCGATATGCTGTGTAATGCCGCCAGCCTCAGTAGCTGTAACGTGAGCATTTCTGATATGGTCAAGAAGCGAAGTCTTGCCGTGGTCAACGTGACCCATAACAACAACTACAGGCGCTCTTTCAACACCCTCGCCGTCATCATCAGAATCATCGATAAGACGCTCCTCAATTGTGATAATGATCTCCTTTTCAACCTTTGCGCCAAGCTCCTCGGCAACAAGTGAAGCTGTATCGAAATCGATAACCTGATTTATTGTACACATTTCGCCAAGACCCATAAGCTTTTTGATAACCTCGGTAGCAGTTACCTTAAGCCTTGAAGCAAGCTCTGAAACAACTATCTCATCAGGGATAAGGACCTTAAGCTGCTGCTTTCTTGCTCTTTCAAGCTCAAGTCTGCGAAGCTTTTCAGCCTCGGTTTCATGCTTGCTGGAATACTGCTGCTGTTTTCTCTGCTGTGATTTCTGGGTAAGCTTCTGCTTCTTTGAGAAATTGTCCTTATGCCTTCCATTCTGAACGGGAGCGATATTCTCGTATTTTTCGTTATACTTATCGATCTCGACATAAGAACCTCTTGTATCGACCTTATGGATCTTCTGATCGACAGTACCGCTTGAAGCGTCTGCGAATTTTATATCAAGCTTAGTCTTATTCTGATTCTGGTTCTGAGCAGGCTTCTGTTCATTTTTCTTATTCTTATTCTGCTCATTCGCCTTAAGAGCCTGCTGTGCGTTAAATCTGTCAGCCTTATTGTTTTTCTGCTCATTTTTATTCTGCGGAGCGGGCTTATTCTCCTGCTCTGGCTGTTCGGTCTTGATCTCCTGCTTTGGTTCGAATTTCACTTTGGCTTCAAGCTCCAGCTTCGCCTCAGGTTTAACGGGCTTTTCTTCCTTCTTCTCATTCTTGGGCTTTTCCTGCTTAGGCTCTGTTTTCTCTGTCTTTTCCGTTTTCTTAGCAGGCTTCTTGACAGGTTTCTTCTCGTTTTTCGGTTCTTCCGCCTTCTTTTCGGGCTTAGGCTCATTTCTTGTTGCAAAATAGCCGTCGAAATTTTTCACCTGATTATTCTGTGTATAATGCTCAAGCACGATATTAAGCTGATCAGCTGTAAGGCTTGCGCCGGACTTCTTCACCTCTCCGAATTTATCCTCGATAAAATTGATAAGCTCCTGATTTGCGATGCCAAGATCCTTTGCAACATCGCTGAGCTTTTGTTTTGACTGTTTATTGCTGCTCATAGGCTGATTTACCTCCATTGATTCTTTATTCCGCTGTCATTTCCGAATTCACAAGGCTCTCCGCTTTTTCGGCGAAGCCTTTATCACAGACGGCGACAACTCCGACCTTTTTCCCTATACCGTAAAAAAAGTCATCTATCTTATAAGCTGTTTTAATTATTTTTTTATTCCTTGCAAAAAACCGAACCTCTTTTTCCGTTTTCGGCGATATATCCGAGGCAAGCAATATCAGCTCTGCTCTGCCCTTTTCGGCGGCTTCCTTTGACATATCGAAGCCCAACGCCATTCTTCCCGATTTTCTGCATATGGAAAGAAGTCCGAAAAGCTTATCCTTCATTCTCCTCAAGCTCCTTTTCCATATTAGCGTAAACCTCATCTTCTATCCTGCATGAGAAAGATTTTTCAAGCTTCCTTGCCTTTCTTGCTTTTGCAAGACATTCACTGCTACGGCAGATATATGCGCCTCTGCCTGATTTTTTTCCTGTAATGTCAAGGCTGATATCACCCTCGGGTGATTTTACAACACGGATAAGCTCTTTTTTAGGCTTCATCTCACCGCAGCCTATACACATTCTCATCGGTATTTTTTTTACTGTCGGCATAAGCCACCTCCGCGTTATTCAGCAGGCATTTCAGGCTTGATATCTATCTTATAATCGGTAAGACGGGCGGCAAGCTTTGCATTCTGTCCCTTATTTCCGATAGCAAGCGAAAGCTGATTATTCGGAACGATGACTGTACATTTCTTTTCCTCGTCCTCGTCCTTTGTAACACTGATAACATCAGCGGGAGCAAGAGCATGTGCGACAAACACGGTGATATCCTCATCATAAACGATAATATCTATCTTTTCGCCGCCAAGCTCCTCAACTATCTTCTCGATTCTTGAATGCTTAGGACCTATACAAGCGCCCACGGGGTCTACGTTAGGATCCTTTGAAGCAACTGCGACCTTTGTTCTTGAGCCTGCTTCTCTTGAAACGGATTTTATCTCAACAACGCCGTCATATATTTCGGGTATTTCAAGCTCAAAAAGGCGCTTTACAAGCTCAGGATGCCTTCTTGATATCTTAACGGCAGGTCTTTTTTCGGGATTAAGGATCTCACATACATAAACCTTTACGATCTGACCTTCCCTAAGCACTTCTCCAGGGATCTGCTCCTTTTTTAGCATATAAACCTCGTTGCCGTCGATGGTAAGCGTCATATTGCCTGTTGCAGGTTCGATCTTCTGGACGGTTGCGGAAACAGCCTCGTGTATTTTATCCTTGAACTGTCCCATTATCTTATCACGTTCAAATTCCTTCATATCGTGACGGATAGACTGCTTAGCCTGCTGTGCGGCAATTCTTCCGAATTTTGACGGAGAAAGCTTGAACGGAACTCTATCTCCAAGCTGTGCATTCGGGTCGCATACTGCTCTTGCCTCGTCAATATTTATCTCATTGAGGTCGATAGGCTCATCGTCAACGACTGTACGCAGAACACATACATCGAATATCTGATTTGAGGGATCGACATTTACAACAAAGTCGTCACAGTAATCATATTCTTTTTTTACAGCTTTAAGTATCGCCTGACCGATTTTATCTGCAAGCACATCAATGGAAATATTATTTTCCTGTGCAAGCAGATCAAGCGCTTCAAAAAAATCCTTGATAAACTGCTGTTCCTTATTTATCTCCTGTCCCTTGGCTCTTGATTTTCTCATTTTTTATAACTCCTCCTGATTATTCTTCAAAATCGTCACCGAAAAGATCCTCATCATCGGCAAGCTTTACAAATGCGGTATCTGCAAGACGGATAACGCTTTGTATGCCATCTCTTGCTACTGTTATTGTATCCTTATCGTATGCAGTAAGAGCTGCGATAATTTCCTTTTCCCCATTTTCATTTTCACGGATAAAACGCACTCTTATCGGACATTCAAGGAATTTCCTGAAATGCTCCTCCTTGACAAGCTTACGTCCGATGCCTGGTGAACCGACTTCAAGTATATAGCTTTGCTCGATAGGGTCTTCCTCGTCAAGAAGCTTTGAGAGAGGTCTTGAAACATTTTCGCAGTCGGACATACTTGCCATTTCGTCCTCTCTGTCGATATAAACACGCAGATACCAGTACGCCCCCTCCTTTTCAAAGACGATATCCCAGAGCGAAAGTCCAAGCTCGTCAATGATAGGCTTTACCATATCATAAACCTTAGCGATGGTATTCCCGCCCTTTCCGCTTTTAGCGTTTTTTTCAGACATTTCATCATTCCTTCCAAAATATAAAAAAAAGTCGGAAGCTTTCCGACCTTTCTAAAATAATGTTATACATATTATAACACATTTAAAGCCGTAATGCAAGCATTTTTCAAAAAATTTAAAAAAGCATAACAAAACGCCGCACATTCAAGTGCGGCGTCGGAATTTTATATCCGATCAGAAAGCAGAGAGTACGAACATCAACGCCTTCTTTACGTTACCCTCAACATGGAGAGCACCATCTGCAAGAGCGTCATAAACGCTGAGCTTGCCCTCAAGAAGCTTAGCGTAAGCATCTGCGTCAGCTCTTACATACACATCGTAATCATCATATCTGTAAGGCTCAACATCGGGCTTCCCTGCTTCGCTGAGATAAACATAGAAAACGCCCTCAACAGAGCCGTTAAGCTCAATATTTACTGCGATAGGATACTTGACCTTATTGGTCTTTATTGAAGCGAACTTCTTTGCAGATTTTTCAACAGCTTCCTGATACGGCGTGAGCTTAGGAGCAGTCTTAGCGGTTCTTGCAGCTCTTGGCTTCTTTTCAGCAACAGCTTCGTCAGCCTTCTTTGCGCCAGTCTTTCTGACAGGCTTTTTCTTTGCGGTCTTTTCTTCAGCCTTTGCTTCGACGGTCTTTTCCTCTTTTTTAGCCGCAGCAGCAAGCTTGACTTCTTCGGTCTTTACCTCGGCAACAGGAGCTTTTACCTCTGCAACAGGGACTTTGATCTCCTCGGCAGCGACCTTTTTAACCCCTTCAACCGGCTTAACTTCTACAGCAGGAGCAGCGGCTTCAACCTTTTTTTCAACAGGCTTCTGAGTTGCGGCTGTCTTTTTATTTTTTCTTGACATATTGATTCCTCCATAAATTTCATCTTGGCAATTCCCTTTCATCAAGGACTTGCCCATTATTACAGGAAAACTTGGATACTCTGATCTGTCTTTTGATTTTACATAATAACTTTAATAC
>CAZUDC010000022.1:371-15656 GCA_964619105.1 uncultured Ruminococcus sp. | reverse complement strand
ATAAATAGGTGTATAATATCCATAGTATGTTTTGTTGATTTTTACATAATGTCAGCTTGGTTTTTTATGTTGACATTTTTTTGATGTGAAAGAGATGGAGTTGACCTGATGATCAAAAAAGAAAAGAAATATGCCAGATTCCGTTTTTCGTTTGTACTATTGTTTATTTTTGCAAGTTTTGCCGCTTGTTTTGCTTTATATATGACTAATGAAGATGATGAGTATGTTCAAACCGAAGAATATCTTGACGATGAAAAAGAAAGCATCAAAGAAGTGAATGAACTTTACACAAAAAAAGGTGTTGTAAATCCTGTACCAAAAAGCCAAACGGCTGAGTTGGAATATTTTGATAACACTATAGTATTTGCTAACGAGCAAATGACGGGTTTTTTTGCATTCATTCCAAAGGATAATATCTGTTACGGCAGGCTTGATCTGAACCGTATAAAGTCATTTATCAATGATAAAAGCTTCAAAAGAGCATATGTAATGCTTGATGTAGATTGTGTAAAGTCTGACAGCTTAACAATGTTGTCTGATGCAATAGATCTGCTTAGGATGAAGGAATCAGATTTGACTGTCTATATTGTTTCGGTTCTTCCGATAACTGCTGAAAAAGAGAAAGACGGTATATCAAACTCGGAAATAGACAGCTTTAACTCAGGTATTCTGAGATTTGCTAATGATAACGGCATAAATTACATAGATATAAACAGTTATTTTGTTGGAAATGATGGTAAAATGCCTCGTTCAAAAACCGAATATGACGGAGTAACGCTGACTGATGAAGCGTATTCAGAGATCGCAGATTTCCTGCTTTCACATACAGTCTGAAATATTTATAGAAAATTTTTAATTCGGTACTTTACATAAGAGTCAAAATGTAGTAAAATAAAAAAGATAGAATTTGCAAAGGAGTATGTTTATATGTCTGAAGAACCTAAGTATAAAAGAGTGCTTCTTAAGCTTAGCGGAGAAGCTCTTGCGGGCGATAAGAAAAGCGGACTTGATTATTCGGTGATCACACCAATATGCGAGAGTATAAAAAAATGTGCTGATATCGGCGTTGAAATGGGAATTGTCGTTGGCGGCGGCAATTTCTGGAGAGGACGTTCAAGTGGTGCAATGGACAGAACAAGAGCCGATCATATCGGTATGCTTGCGACTACAATGAATGCTCTTGCTGTTGCTGACGTTCTTGAATCTCTTGGAGTTAATGTTCGTGTTCAGACTGCTATTGCAATGCATCAGGTAGCAGAGCCTTATGTCAGAAATAAGGCAGTTAGACATCTTGAAAAGGGCAGAGTTGTTATTTTTGGCTGTGGGACAGGAAATCCGTTTTTCTCTACAGACACAGCATCAACCCTTCGTGCGGCTGAAATAAATGCTGATATCGTGCTGAAAGCAACAATGGTTGATGGCGTTTACGATAAGGATCCGAATAAATATCCTGACGCCGTTAAATTTGACGAGCTTAGCTTTAACGATATCCTTGTTAAAAATCTTGCTGTGATGGATAGTACAGCCGCTTCAATGTGTAAGGATAATAATATCCCGATAATTGTATTTGATTTGAGCAGACCCGATAACATATTTGATGCCTGCCTTGGAAAAAAGGTTGGTACAATTGTGATCGACAGAACAAAATAACAGGCAATGATGCCGCAATAAAAGGAGTATATTATGAACGAAAATGTTACAAAAGCACAGGAAAAAATGGAAAAATGCCTCAAGAGTCTTGAGCATGAGCTTTCAACAGTAAGAGCGGGAAGAGCAAATCCTGCTGTACTTGATAAGGTTCTTGTTGATTATTACGGAACCCCTACACCTGTTCAGCAGATGGCGGCTGTTTCCGTTGCCGAGGCAAGAATACTTGTTATTCAGCCTTGGGATAAATCTCAGCTCAAAGCAATTGAAAAGGCGATACAGACTTCCGATATTGGTATCAATCCTACCAATGACGGCAATGTTCTCAGACTTGCATTCCCACAGCCTACAGAGGAACGTAGAAAAGAGCTTGTAAAACAGGTAAAGAAATTTGGTGAGGAAGCTAAGGTTACAATCAGAAATGTCAGAAGAGATACACTTGATAAGCTCAAGACAATGAAGAAAAACAACGAAATCACTGAGGATGATATGAAGGATATCGAAAAGGACGTTCAGAAGGTAACTGATAATTTCTGTGACAAGGTTGATACTGTTATTTCCGATAAAGAAAAGGAAATTATGTCTATCTGATGAAAAAATTTGATAATCTTCCTAGGCATATTGGCTTTATAATGGATGGTAATGGACGTTGGGCTCAAAATAGAGGTTTGCCAAGAACAGCGGGTCATGCGGAGGGTGCAAAAACCTTCCGCAGGATCGCTCGATATTGCAAGGATATAGGTGTAAAGTACATTACCTTTTATGCTTTTTCTACTGAGAATTGGAAACGTCCTGAGCAGGAAGTCAATATGATAATACGTTTATTCACGGAATATCTTGATGAAGCCGAGAGTTTTGCTAAGGATAAGACGCGCCTTGTTTTTTTAGGAGATAAGGCTCGGTTTGATCCTGAAATGCGTAACAAGATGATCAAACTTGAGAAAGCGTCCGAGAGCTTTGACGAGATGACGCTTGCCGTTGCAATGAATTACGGTGGAAGAGATGACATTGTTCATGCTGTCAAGTCGGCTGCCGTAATGCTTTCAGACAAAGAGATAAAGCTGTCAGATATTGATGAGGGCTTAATAACGAGTTTGCTTTATACAGGTACAATTCCTGATGTTGATCTTCTTATCCGTACCGGTGGAGAGCAGAGAATATCAAATTTTTTAATATGGCAGTCTGCATATGCGGAATTATACTTTACTGACGTTTTTTGGCCTGAATTTAATTCAAATGAGCTTGACAAAGCCTTGGAGGAATACAGTATGAGGACAAGACGTTTCGGTGGAGTGTAGATTTTTCCTGAAAAGCAGACAAATATATGAATAATTATGCACGGTTTTGTACTATAATATAGTAAATAAAGGTGCGATATTTTGGAGTAAAAATATGCTTACAAGAATTTTGACAGCAATCGTAGGAATTACGATCGGAGTAATTATTGTACTGCTCGCAGATACTGTTGTATTTGAAATTGCAGTTGCATTTATGTCCGTTATGATCGTGTATGAATTGTTCTCTAACTGCAAATGTCTTGAATTTAAGCTGCATAGTGCGGCTTGTCTTGCATATGCCGCTGTTCTTCCGTTTTTTACCAATTATTTTGGCATCAATGCTGTATATATAGCTGCAGCGATTTGTGCGTTTGTAATGCTAAGCGGATTTATTGCTTATCATAAGACGCTGAGTTTTGATAAGCTATGCTTTATGATTGCAACAACACTGTTGTCATCAGCAGCTATGAATTGTATTGTTTTGCTTAATAATATGGACGATTTGCACGGTGCATTCTATGTTGTGCTTTGTCTGGCAGCAGCATGGCTGAGTGATGGTGCGGCATATTTTGTCGGAACATTCTTTGGTAAGCATAAGCTTTGTCCTGATATTTCACCAAAAAAGACAGTTGAAGGTGCAATAGGCGGTATAATCGGAAATATAATTATTCTTTACCTGTTTGTTATAATATATGCTATGATTATGAATTATAATGGATATGATATTTCTGTGAATTATATTTGGACAGGAATTGTAGGATTGATAACAAGTCTGCTAAGTATGATCGGCGATCTTTCTGCATCGCTTATCAAGCGTCAGAATAATATTAAGGATTTTGGTAAAATTATGCCGGGACATGGTGGAGTTCTTGACAGATTTGACAGTGTTCTTGTTGTAGCACCTTTTATGGCACTTTCGTTTGAGTATATAAAAATTTTTTATTAAAGCCTTAGGGTATGCTGTTCATGCATACCCTATAATTGGTTAATCAGTGATACTTTTTATTTAATGGAGAATTTACGAAATATGAAAACAATTTCTCTTATTGGTTCAACGGGTTCAATAGGCAGACAAACGCTTGAAGTATGCCGCAAACATAACATAAAAGTCGCCGCTCTCGCCGCTAAAAGCAATACAGAACATCTTGCGGCACAGGTTCGTGAGTTTAAACCAAAACTTATCTGTATTTATGATGAAGATAAATACATTGAGCTGAAAAAGCTTGTTTCTGATATAGATGTTGAAGTAGTTTGTGGAATAGAGGGTCTTTGTCAGGTTGCTGTTAAAGAAGCTGATCTTTTTGTTAATTCAGTAGTCGGAATGGTTGGACTTTTACCAACATTACGAGCTATTGAAGCAGGAAGAGATATTGCTCTGGCGAATAAGGAAACGCTTGTTGCAGGTGGAGAAATTGTAATGAAATCAGCCGCTGAGAAGGGTGTTTCAATTTATCCGATAGACAGCGAACATTCTGCAATTTTCCAGTGTTTACAGGGTAATGATAAGAAACAGCTTAGAAAAATTATTTTAACTGCTTCAGGGGGACCTTTTTTGGGAAAAAAGAAATCGGATTTGAAGGGAGTTACTCTTGACGATGCCTTAAAGCACCCAAACTGGAGTATGGGAAAAAAGATAACCATTGATTCAGCTACCCTTATGAATAAGGGACTTGAGTTTATTGAAGCAAAATGGCTTTTCGAAATTTCTCCCGAGCAAATTGAGATCGTTGTAAATAGAGAAAGCGTGCTTCATTCTGCTGTTGAATATGATGATTATTCGATTATTGCTCAGCTTGGAACACCAGATATGAAAATACCGATACAGTATGCACTTTTATATCCGCAAAGACTTGATTGCGATGTAAAGCCTTTGTCCTTAACAGATTATGGCACACTTTCCTTCTATGAGCCTGATTATGAAACCTTCGATTGTTTAAATGCTGCAATAAAGGCGATAAAGCTTGGGGGTGCATATCCCTGCATAGTTAATAGTGTAAACGAGGAAGCTGTGCATCTTTTCCTTAATGGTAAAATATCGTTTCTTAGAATTGGAGAGCTTGCAATGGAGGCTCTCGAAAAATTTGGCTTTATGAATATATCCTCGTATGACGATGTGACTGAAGCTGACGCAGCTGCAAGAGAATTTGTTTTTGGGAGATTATAATGAAAAGTTTTTTGTCAATCCTGATAGGCATAATTATTTTTGGAATTATTGTTATTGTTCACGAATTCGGTCATTATTTTGCAGCTAAGCTTTGTAAAGTTAGGGTCACAGAATTTGCTGTCGGAATGGGACCTGTGATATATCAAAAAAAGGGAAAAGAAACTACTTTTTCATTAAGACTTCTACCTCTCGGTGGTTATTGCTCAATGGGTGAAGATGAGGATTCAGAAGATCCTGATTCATTCCGAAAAAAGCCTGTTCCAGCAAAAATGGTTGTTATACTTGCAGGGGCATTTATGAATCTTGTTCTGGGATTTGTTATTTCATTTGTTGCAATGATCGTCAATGGCGTGGGAGTTTCTTCAACAATAGTTTATTTTGATGAAAATGCGGTAAGTCCCGATTACGGACTTCAACTCAATGATATAATTATAAAAATAAACGGTACAAAAATTTTTACCGCACGGGATATAACATATCTTTTAAGTAATGATGAGGACGGCATAATTGATTTTGTTGTTAAACGAAATGGCGAGAAAATAGAACTTAACGGTGTAGAATTTCCTATGCTCTATAATGAAGAAAACGGAAAATCTACCCTGCAATATGATTTTAAAGTTCTTGCAGAAAAAATTTCTATCAAGAATATCATTCCTTATTCGTTTAACAATACCGTCTATTGCGGAAGAATTGTATTTATGTCGCTTCGTGACCTTATAACTGGAAAGTATGGACTTAACGATTTACAGGGACCCGTAGGAATAGTTACTACGATCGGCTCATCGGTGACGGAAGAGGGACTTGACTGGGATTTTCTTTTGCAGCTCGCTTCGCTTATAACTGTAAATATTGGTATTTTTAATCTTCTTCCCATTCCGGCTTTGGATGGCGGAAGATTTGTGTTCCTTATTATTGAAGCTATAAGAAGAAAACCTATAAAGGCAGAAACAGAGGGTTTGATCCACTTCGTTGGTTTAGCATTGCTTATGCTTTTAATGATAACTGTGACATTTAATGATGTAAAAAATATCTTCGTAAAATAATGGAGGCAGTATGCGGCAGATAATACCTGTTAAACTGAAAAATTTGACGCTTGACGGCAAAAGAAAATATATCCAGTCGATGCTTAATATACCGTCCTACGATGTGGAAGGAAGTGTTGAACAGGCAAAACGCCTTGAAAAAGCAGGCTGTGAAATAATCAGAGTAGCTATTCCCGATGAAAAGGCTCTTGAGCTTATTCCTGCGATAAAAAAAGAGATCTCTGTTCCTTTGGTTGCGGATATTCATTTTGATTACCGTCTTGCGATAAAGAGCGCGGAGCTTGGAATTGATAAAATACGGATAAATCCCGGAAATATAGGGGGAGAGGATAAGGTCAAAGCTGTTGTTGATATATGTAAGCAAAAAAATATTCCTATAAGAATAGGTGTAAATTCGGGTTCTCTTGAAAAAGAACTTCTTGCAAAATATGGCTCACCAACAGCAGAAGCACTTGTAGAAAGTGCGCTTAATCATGCGGCATTGCTGGAAAAATGTGATTTTAACGATATTATTATATCCATAAAATCATCTGACGTAAAAACTATGATAAAAGCTAATAGGATTTTATCGGAAAAATGCAGCTATCCGCTTCATCTTGGAGTGACAGAGGCGGGAACAGCTCATATGGGCATAATAAAATCCGCAGTCGGAATGGGATCCTTGCTTTGCGACGGAATAGGTGAAACAATACGTGTTTCCCTAACCTCTGACCCTGTTGATGAGGTTTACGCAGCTAAGGATATCCTGAAGGCTGTGGGAAAAGGAAATGGCGTAAAGCTTATATCCTGCCCAACCTGCGGAAGAACAAGAATTAATCTTATTTCACTTGCAGAAAAGGTGGAAGATGCGGTGAAGGATATTGACAAGGATATTACAGTTGCAGTTATGGGTTGCGTAGTAAATGGTCCGGGAGAAGCTCGTGAAGCTGATATCGGAATTGCAGGCGGTGATGGCTGTGCAGTTCTTTTCAAAAAAGGAGAGGTCATCCGCAAAGTTCCTGAAGATGAGATACTTAGCGTACTTCTTGAAGAAATAAAAAATATTACGACTTTGCGTTAGGAGTTGAGTCTATTTGCTTATAAAAGAGCTTTTTTCGGAATATACGGAGCTTATACCAAATTCAATCGGAAAGGGAGACATCCTTAAGCTTCAATATACTAAAAATTTATCGGATATTTACATATACGCTTCCTTTGCCCAGCTTCAGAGCAGTGATTACATAAATGATTTTGAAACCGCTCTTGGAAAGGCACTTAAAGTTAGTATTACACTTTTATGCAGATACGCACCAAATCTTTTCAGTAAAGATGTACTGCCTGAGCTTGTTGTAAGGCTGAAAAAGAAAATTTCTTTGATAAATGGCTGTTTTAAGGGTGCAATGTACAATGTTGAAGAGAAGAATGTTACTATTGCGATAAAAGGAACAGGGGCGGATCTGCTTATTAAAGTGGGCTTTGAAACCGAAATGTCAAAGCTTATCCGTGAAGCATTCGGAGTTGAAACGAGTGTCGAACTGCGTTCGTTGACAACTGTTGAAAACAGAAATTCGAGTCGAGAGCGTGATATAGAAAGCTATATGGCAAATATTCCTATGTCTGAAGCAGCTCCCCCTGACTCGGCTGTTGCTTTTGATACGGAAATATCTGCGGAAAACATCGTAACTATAGATTATAAGGATCTTCCCATACTTGCGGAAAATGCAGAAATTGTAAAGGGAAGAAAAATCGAAGCACCACCTGTTAATATAGGAGATATCCAGGGTAAGATAAGCAATGTTGTTATCTGGGGCGACGCTTTTGATTATAAGGAAAAGGAAATACGAACAAAAAACGGTGAAAAACGTGTTGTAAGCCTTAGTATTACCGACTATACAGGTTCAATTTCCATAAAAAGCTTTGAAAACAAGGAGGACGAGAATGTCCTTGCCAAATTTGCCAAGGGCGGAACTGTTCTTGTGAGAGGAAGAACAGAATTTGATACCTTTGAAAATGAACTTGTGTTTAAAGCAAACGATATAATTAAAGTAAAGCGTGTCGAAAAGATGGATAATGCCGACACAAAGCGCGTTGAGCTTCATTTGCATAGCAATATTTCAATGATGGATGCTATAACACCCGTTTCAAAGCTTATCAAACGTGCTTTTAGCTGGGGACACAAGGCGATAGCGATAACCGATCATGGAGTTGTTCAAGCATTCCCAGAGGCAAGCTCCACTGTTGCCGATATACGTAAGGGCGGCGGCGATTTTAAGGTTATTTATGGCTGTGAAGCATATTCTGTTAATGATTGTGAAGAGTCAGTTCAGCTTTATCGCGACAAATCCTTAAAGGACGAGCTTATCGTTTTTGATATTGAAACAACAGGCTTTAATGCAGAGGCAGAGCGTATAATCGAAATAGGTGCAGTAAAGCTTCGAAATCTTGAAATTGAGGAAACCTTCCAGACCTTTGTTAATCCGGAAAGACCGATCCCGCCAAGAATTACAAAGCTTACAAGCATTACAGATAATGACGTAAAAGATGCTCTGTCACAGGAAGAAGCTTTACATAGTTTTATTGAATTTTGTGGTGAAGCACCTGTACTAATTGCCCATAATGCAGGATTTGACTGTTCTTTTATAGAAGCTGCCTGTCATCGTTATGGAGTGGAGTTCCATTTTACAGAGGTTGATACGGTTGTAATGAGCCGTAGCATGCTCCCTGAACTGAAAAGGCATAAGCTTGACAGCGTAGCAAAGGAGCTTAAGCTGGGCGAATTTGACCATCACCGTGCTGATGATGATGCTAAGATGCTTGCGAGAATATTTATAAAGCTTGCATCAAGATTGATTTCCGAAAATGGAATAAATAATATTTCCGAGATTAATGACTGCGTTAAGGACGTTGATCCAAGACTTCTGAAGATGTATCATCAGATAATCCTTGTCAAGGATGCAATTGGACTAAAAAACCTTTATAAGCTTATTTCCTACAGTAACCTGAAATATTACAGACGTAAGCCGAGAATACCTATGTCAGAGGTTATGAAGCACCGTGAGGGACTTATTCTCGGAAGTGCGTGTGAAGCAGGTGAGCTTTTTACAGCAATAAAGGACGGCAGACCTTGGGAGGAAATAAAGAAAATAGCAAGCTTTTATGATTATCTTGAAATTCAGCCGATCGCAAACAACGAATTTCTTATCCGTGATCCTGACCAGCAGTCTATAAACACTATTGAGGATTTGCAAGAGCTTAACAAAAAGGTCGTTAAGGTCGGAGAAGAACTTGGTATCCCTGTAGTTGCAACCTGTGATGTTCACTTTATGGATAAATCGGACGCTATTTTCAGAAGAATACTTCAGCAGGGTGGATTAAAAATGGCCGACGCTGTTAATCAACCTCCCCTTTATCTTAGAACGACAGATGAAATGCTTGAGGAATTTGCATATCTTGGCAAGGAAAAGGCTTACGAGGTTGTTGTAACCAATACCAATATGGTTGCTGACTGGGTCAATGGTGATATTGTACCTATCCCTCCGGGAACCTTTACTCCCGAAATTGAGGGAGCGGAAGAGGATCTGCAAAGGATAACATGGGAAAAATGTAAGGAAATTTATGGTGATCCTTTGCCCGAGCTTGTTGAAAAAAGGCTGGAAAAGGAGCTTAATTCGATTATCAAGCATGGATTTGCTGTACTCTATATGATCGCACAAAAGCTTGTTGCAAATTCAAATGAGCATGGTTATCAGGTAGGTTCACGAGGTTCGGTTGGTTCTTCATTTGTTGCTTCAATGGCAGGTATTTCAGAGGTAAATCCTCTGCCACCGCACTATGTTTGTCCGAAATGTAAGCATAGCGAATTTATTACGGATGGTTCGATAAGCTCAGGCTTTGACCTTCCATCAAAGGATTGCCCAAATTGCGGAATAACGATGAACCGTAACGGACACGACATTCCTTTTGAAACCTTCCTCGGATTTGACGGCGATAAAGCTCCTGATATTGACCTTAATTTCTCGGGTGAATACCAAACGAATGCACATAAATACACTGAGGAGCTTTTCGGTGTTGATAATGTGTTTAAAGCGGGAACTATCGGTTCGGTTGCAGATAAGACAGCTTATGGTTATGTTATGCACTACCTTGAAGAAACGGGACAGACAGCCACAAAGGCAGAGATATCACGCCTTACGATAGGCTGCACGGGAATCAAAAGAACAACGAGCCAACACCCGGGTGGAATGGTTGTTGTTCCTTCAAAATTCGATGTTTACGATTTTACACCCGTTCAGCATCCTGCTGATGACCCTAATTCCAATTTCATAACAACACATTTTGATTTTCATTCGCTTCATGACACTATTCTTAAGCTTGATGAGCTTGGGCACGATGTGCCGACGCTATACAAGCATCTTGAAG
The DNA here is from genome assembly GCA_964619105.1 of uncultured Ruminococcus sp. Lineage (GTDB taxonomy): Bacteria > Bacillota > Clostridia > Oscillospirales > Ruminococcaceae > UMGS363. The sequence goes on along the minus strand of CAZUDC010000022.1, from coordinate 5,127 downwards.
ACCTTACGGGAATAAAAACAGATGATATTTTCCCGGGTGATGAAAAGGTTATGAGCCTTTATACTTCTACCGAAGCTCTTGGTGTTACACCTGAACAGATAGACAGCCAGACAGGAACTCTTGCAATACCTGAAATGGGTACAGGATTTGCACGTCAAATGCTTATTGATGCACAGCCGAAAAAGTTTTCCGATCTTTTACAGATATCAGGACTTTCACACGGTACTGACGTATGGCTTGGAAATGCACAGGATCTTATAAAAAACAAGATCTGTACCATTTCTGAGGTTATCGGATGCCGTGACGGTATTATGACATATCTTATTTATCACGGAATTGAACCTAAAACCGCCTTTAAAATAATGGAGATAACAAGAAAGGGAAAAGCACCTAAGCTACTTACAGAGGAAATGAAGCAAGATATGCTTGCTCATGGCGTTCCGCAGTGGTATATTGACAGCTGTCTTAAAATCAAGTATATGTTCCCGAAAGCTCATGCCGCTGCTTATGTTATTTCCGCTAACAGACTTGCCTGGTTCAAGGTTTATTATCCTCTTGCGTTTTATGCTACAATTTTCACGGTAAGAGGTGAAGATTTTGACGCAGAAACAGCTGTTGCAGGTAAGGAAGCAGTGCGCTTCAGACTGGACGAGCTTAAGAAAAAGGGTAATGATCGTTCTGCAAAGGAAACCTCCACGATGGATATGCTTATGATTATAAATGAGATGATGCAGAGAGGTTATGAGTTTTTGCCGATAGATATTTACAGATCGCATGGTACAGACTATACAATCGAGGACGGAAAGATTCGTTTGCCCTTCTGTGCCGCCGCAGGAATTGGTGCCAATGCTGGAACTGCTATATACGAGGCTGTACAAAAGGGATCCCTGCTTTCAATAGACGAGCTTCAGGAAAGAAGTGGAGCAACAAAAACCGTTATCGAGATACTTGAGGCAATTGGTGCAATGGGTGATCTTCCAAAGTCGGACCAGATGAGTCTTTTTTGATATAATCAACAAAAAAATTTTCATAGTAATATTTTAAAACGTCAAAACGCTTAAATATACTTAAAGCTATTGACATCTTAAAAGTAATATGTTACTATAATATCACTTTATCACAATGAATTACAGGAGCTAAAGCAATGAAAAGATATGATTTGATAACTCCCGAGGGTACAAAGGATCTTCTTTTTGAGGATTGTGCTGTACGAAACGGAGTTGAAAAGAGGATATCAGATATTTTTTATTCTAAGGGATATTGCGAGGTAAAAACTCCCGGAATTGAATTTTTCGATGTATTCAATATGAGATCAAGGCATTTTACACAGGAAAGTCTCTATAAACTTACAGACAGTAAGGGTCGGCTTATCGTTATTCGTCCTGATTCGACAATGCCTATCGCAAGGATTGCGGCTACAAGGCTTCGTGAAGCAGAACTGCCTTTGAGAATGTACTATAATCAGAATGTTTACAGAAGTAAATCTGCTCTTAAGGGAAGGAGCGATGAAACAAAACAGATGGGCATTGAGCTTATCGGTTCTTCATCAAAAAAAGCAGATCTTGAGGTGATCGCAACAGCTGTTGAGGTTTTGTCAGCCTGCGATAAGGATAAATTCAGGCTTGAGATCGGTCATATAGGACTTTTCAGAACAATTGCTGAAAAGCTCCCTGTTGATGATGAAGTAAGAGAGGAAATAAGAAGTCTTATTGAAGTCAAGAATTATCCTGCACTTAATGATTTGCTCGATTCTCTGGGTGAAAACGAGGTTGCTAACGCTCTTAAACAGCTACCAAGACTTTTCGGTGGAATTGAGATTTTTGATAAGGCGGCAGAGCTTTTCAATGATAAGGAAATAGACGCAATACTTGATGAACTTAAATCTATATATACCGCTCTTTTAAAGCTTGGATATGATGGTAAAATCACTGTAGATCTCGGCATTGTAAATAAAATGCAATATTACACGGGAGTTGTGATAAGAGGTTATCTTGAAGGCTATGGTGACGCCGTTTTGTCGGGAGGCAGATATGATAATCTGCTTTCCGAGTTCGGTTATGATGTTCCCGCTACAGGCTTTGCTGTAAATGTTGACGCTGTATCTGCGGTTTTAAAGCATAGTGGTGAGTTCATCCCAAAAAGTTGTGATACTATTATTTTTGCTGAAAACGGCTACGAGGTTGAGGGCTTAAAGCTTGCGTCAAAGCTTGGCTCACAGGGCAAGGTTGTTGTTAATTCCGTTTTTGATACGATAGATGAAACAAAGCAATTTGCGAACAAAGCAGGAATAAAGAAAATGCTCTGTGTTTCGAGTGAGGTCAAGGAGATAACTCTTTAATATAAAGCGGACTGTAATACTGGTTTAAGAATGCAGATCGCTAAGCTCAGAAAGGGATTGTCATAAAATGTATAATGAAAACAGAAAACTGCGTATTGCTCTTACTAAGGGCAGACTTGAAAAGGATACAGTCGGACTTCTCGAAAAAATAGGTTATGACTGTTCTGCTGTTCGTGATAAGGGCAGAAAGCTTATTCTTCCCGTAGGTGAAAGCATAGAGGTGGTACTTGCCAAGGCGGCCGATGTTATCACATATGTTGAACATGGCGTTTGTGATATGGGTGTTGTAGGTAAAGACACTATTATGGAAATGAGCGGCAAATTCTTTGAGGTTGCAGATCTTGGCTTCGGAAGATGTAAATTCGCTCTTGCTGGAAAAAAAGGTACGGATTTTTATGAAGGCTTCGATGTAAAAACAATTGCTACAAAATATCCTAACGTATCACGTTCCTTCTTTGAAAAAAAGGGCATGGATGTTGATATTGTTAAAATTGAGGGTAGTGTTGAGCTTGCTCCGCTTCTTGAGCTTTCGGACGCAATTGTTGATATTGTGGAAACTGGTACCACTCTTAAAGAAAACGGACTTGAAGTCTTTGAGGACGTTGCACCTATTTCCGCACGCCTTATTGTAAATACGGTAAGCCTTAAAATGCGTCAGCAGGAAATAGAAACGCTTGTTAAAGCAATTGAAGAAAATCTTTGATTTATGGAAAGAAGTGTACATAAAATGATAAAAAAGATTATAGCAAATGGTACAGATGAAAAGAATTTCCTTAAGGAAGTTGAAAAGCGTAACGGTGAAAAGGATAAAAAGGTAGGCGAAATCGTCAGCAAGATCATTGAAAACGTAAAAAACGGCGGCGATAAGGCTGTAAAAGATTATACTCTTAAATTTGATGGAAAGCTTCCGCAGTATTACGAAGTTCCAAGAGATGTCATAAATGACGCTCTTACTGAGGCTGATACGGAATTTGTAAACGCACTGCTCAATGCACAGGAAAATATTACAGATTTCCACAACCGTCAGAAGGAGCAGGGGTTTATCAATCCTATGCCTAACGGAGTTATTCTCGGTCAACGTGTAAGAGGACTTGAAAGAGTTGGTCTTTATGTTCCTGGAGGCACGGCGGCATATCCGTCATCCGTGCTTATGAATGCAATTCCTGCAAAAATCGCAGGAGTAAAGGAAATTATAATGGTTACACCTCCCCAAAAAGACGGAACTCCCAATAAGGATATTCTTGTTGCGGCGGCTATTTGCGGAGTTGATAGGGTATTTTTGGCAGGTGGTGCACAGGCTATTGCCGCTCTTGCATATGGCACAGAGGAAATTCCTAAGGTCGATAAAATCGTAGGCCCAGGAAATATCTTTGTTGCAACCGCTAAAAAGCTTCTTTTCGGCTTGGTTGATATAGATATGGTTGCAGGTCCAAGCGAGATACTTGTCGTTGCTGATGAAACGGCTGATCCGAAATATCTTGCGGCAGATCTTATGTCACAGGCCGAACATGATGTGCTTGCTTCTGCTATCCTTATTACAACAAGCAATAATATTGCCGATAAAACTATTGCTGAAATTGAAAAACAGAAAGAATCGCTTTCCCGTAAGGATATAATAGACCAGTCACTTGACAATTATGGTGCGGTTATAGTTACAAAAAAAATTCAGGACGCAATTGATCTTGCAAATGATCTTGCTCCTGAGCACCTTGAAATGCAGGTAGATAATCCTATGCAATATCTTGGTCAGCTTGATAATGCAGGTTCAATTTTTCTTGGAAAATATGCTCCCGAGCCGCTCGGAGATTACTATGCAGGTCCGAACCATGTTCTTCCTACAAGCGGAACGGCACGTTTCTTCTCACCTCTCTCTGTAAACAGCTTTACAAAACGTTCAAGCTTTATCTGTTATACTGAACAGGCTCTTCTTGATGCAAAAAATGATATTATTTGCGTTGCTGAGCGTGAGGGACTTACAGCTCATGCCAATGCCATCAAGGTTAGATTTGAATAATTTCGCAGGAGGACATATAAATGTTTGAATTAAACAGCAAGCTTAAAAGAGTTGAAGCTTATGATCCAATTGAAGGTAATTATAATATACGTCTTGACGCAAATGAATCCTGCTTTAATATTAACGAAAAGCTGGGAGATAAAATTGCTGATACTGTAAAAAAGGTTGCATTGAATCGTTATCCCGATCCGACAGCTTCAAATGTAATAAAAGCATTTTCAGAGCTATATGAACTTGATCCGCAGTATGTTACAGCTGGAAACGGCTCAGATGAACTTATAAGTATAATTTGCGGCTGTTTTCTTGAAAAAGGCGATAAGGTTTTAACTCTTTCTCCTGATTTTTCAATGTATGCATTTTACAGTGAGCTTTATGAGCTTAAGGTAACTAATCTTCCCAAGGAC
>CAZUDC010000022.1:0-361 GCA_964619105.1 uncultured Ruminococcus sp. | reverse complement strand
ATATTAAAGCGCTTGTTTTTTCTAATCCGTGTAATCCTACCTCACTTGGTCTTAAGCGTGAGGAGGTAATTCGTCTTGTCAAGGGAGTAAGCTGTCTTGTTGTTGTAGATGAAGCGTACATGGATTTCTGGGATCAGAGTATTCTTGATAAGGTTCCCGAGCTTGATAATCTTATTATTCTTAAAACCTGTTCTAAAGCTATTGGGCTTGCCGCAATCAGACTTGGTTTTGCCATTGCAAGTCCGGTGATAACCAACGCTCTGCGTGCTGTTAAATCTCCTTATAATACAGATTCTTTGGAACAGGCTATTGGTACTGTGATACTTAGCGAAAAGGAACTTCTTAATGAGCTTTGTGCGGA
>CAZUDC010000021.1:0-16525 GCA_964619105.1 uncultured Ruminococcus sp. | reverse complement strand
CAGAATATGTTTTCTTTTCATAAACTATTTTCACTGTTGTATTGTTAGCAGGCATAGTGAAGGAATAGACGCCATTTTCGGAAGCATTGATCGCTTCGCCGCCTACTTCAACAGATTTAACCTCATATCCCGAATTGGCAGGCGGAGTAAGCTCATACTCAGTACCGCTTCTGTACCAAACATCATCGATTTTTAAATCAATGCCCTCTGTTTCAAAGCTTAGCTTATATTCCACCTGTTCAAATTCAGCTGTTACTGTTACATCCTCAGTGAGAGCATCTGTAAAAGTAATGGTTGCTTTGTTAGCGTCATCCTCATCGTATTGAACCGAATATCCGACGGTTGAAGCGGAGCTTACTTGAATAGAATTTCCTTTAAGCTCAAAATGCTCATCCGGAACTGCTGTGACGCTAATTGTCTTGTTAGTGCTGTCATATTCTCCCAGAGAAATTGAACCATTTTCAATACCATCTCCTGCCTTTACAGACGGAGCGGTTGGTTCATCATTCGGCACGTCTTCATCAAGCGGCTCTACTTCATCAACGCTGTTTTCAGGCGCATTGATACTGTTGCTGTCTGCATCGGTGTCATTGATTGGGTCGCTGCTGCCGTTGTCATTGTCATTTCCGATGTTTTCGTTGTTCAGCTCAACGATCTGACCAGCGTCAGCGTCGGTGAACGCACTTGCAGGGAGAACCATAACGGTTGAAGAAACCGAAAGGCTTAATGCTGTGATAAAGCTTACTATTCTTTTGGTAAGTTTATTTATCTTCATAAATTTTCCTCCTTTTTTTCTTACAAAAATACCAAGCTGAACGAAAAAAATTCAGCCGCTGACCAACCTACCCTTTATTTCGTATCTGCCTCCTTAAGGCTTTTCCGCTTGGATCTACTGTGTATTTATACATCTTTATTATACAGCATACTTAATAATTTGTCAATAAGCTTGAAGCTAGTTTATTCATAATTTATGCAAGACGTCCCCCTGCTTCTGAATTGAGCTTCATTCAATTCGGCGGAGGGTTTCATTTACTGTTCAGTTGGAGTTCAGGCTCCCACTGAACATAGGTTATACTAAACAACATTTAAAATTTGGAAAAAATCAAGCCGACAAGCTTGAATAAATGGATTTCGGCGCAGATTTTCCCTGTATTTTATTGGTGTTTAGTATTATTAACAGCTACGGCAACGTTTTCTCTTCCTGCGGTTTCGGACAGCCTTTTCAGAAGCTCCTCGGTTATGCTTATGCCTGTCATATTTTTCGGACGGAGATATTTTTTTTCGCTTTCAAGATAAAATGTCAGCCTGCCGCTGCCGATATATTTGCGGCAGATAGCTGTGCATTGCTCGGCGAGGCTCTTTTTATCGGGGGAAATACGAATAAAAAGCTCGCCATTTTTTATGATAGAAGCATACTGTGCGGCAGGGATAAGCTTTTCTGCGATGATTTTCGGCACCTCGTCCTTGTATGAAGCCTTGCCGTACAAAAATACAATGCTACCGTTTGAAATATGCTTATAATACTGCGAAAAGGCTTCGGGGAAAATGATGACCTCGCATTCTCCGCTGATATCCTCGATATGTGCGAATGCCATTTCCGTGCCTTTTTTGGTTTTAAGCTGTTTTACGGAGGCCATTGTGCAGATGAGCTTAACATTTCTTTCATTTCTTTCCGAAAAAATATCCTGTATCTCGTTGAGCCGGGCCGCAGAGGACAGGCAGGAATACTCATCGAGAGGGTGACCCGAGATATACATACCGAGAACCTCTTTTTCAAACATAAGCAGCGTTTTTTGCGGATATTCCTCATACCTTGTTATGCCGTCAAACGAGTTCTGGCTTGCTGACTGCTCAAAAAAGCTCATCTGACCCTCAACGCTGTTTCTGTTTTCATTGACGCCGAAAATAAACAGATAATTATCCAGCATTTCACGGCGGTTGTATCCAAGCTTATCCAAGGCTCCGCTTTTTACAAGACCGTCAACGGTTTTTCTGTTCAGCTCTCTGCTGTTTATTCTTGATAAAAAATCTTTGAGAGAGAGGAATTTTCCGAAGCCCTGACGTGAGGCTGCTATTTCCTCTGCAAGCTTTCTGCTGACGCCCTTTATTGCGCAAAGTCCTGTTCTTATGCCGTTTTCCTCGGCGGTGAAGCCTGAAAGGCTGCAGTTCACATCTGGCGGAAGTATCGGAACTCCTTTTTTTCTGCAAAGGCTTATATAAGCCTCAGGCTTGCCCTGTGAGCCGATATCATTTGTCATAAGCTCGGACATATATTCTTTGAAATAATGGCATTTAAGGTAGGCTGTCTGATATGCGACATAGGCATATGCGGCGGCATGGGATTTATTGAACGCATAGGAAGCAAAGCCTGACATTTCCTCGAAAATGCTTTCGGCTGTTTTCTGCGGAACTCCCTTTCCGACTGCTCCGCTGATGAAGGTATTGCGTTCCTGCTCCATAATATCGGCTTTTTTCTTAGCCATTGCACGCCTTACAAGGTCAGCTCTGCCGAATGAATAATCAGCAAGTGCCTGACATATCTGCATGACCTGTTCCTGATATACTATACAGCCGTAGGTGACTTCAAGTATATCCTTTAAAAGCGGGTGCTTATAGCGTATGCGCTCGGGGTGGTTACGCATTTCGATATATTTCGGTATGCTGTCCATAGGTCCGGGGCGGTGGAGGGAAATTGCGGCGATAATATCTTCAATTGAATGTGGCTTAAGCTGTCGGAGAAGATTTTTCATTCCACCGCTTTCAAGCTGGAAAACACCGTCCGAATCGCCTTTTGACAGCATATCAAAAACCGCCTTATCATCAAGCGGAATATTATCAAGCTCCCTGCCCGAGGAGCCGACTGCCTTTGCGGTTCTGTCAATGATGGTAAGGTTCTTTAATGCGAGAAAATCCATTTTTAGCAGACCAAGGCTTTCAAGTATATTCATCGGATATTGAGTGATGAGTATACTGCCCGATTTCTGCACGGGAATATAGCAGCTGAGCGGCTTATCCGAGATTATAACACCTGCGGCATGAGTGGAAATATGCCTTGGCATTCCCTCAACGCTTGCGGCATTGTCAATAAGCTCGTGAATATCGTTATCCGATAGATACAGCTTTTTCAGCTCGGGAGCTTCCTCAAGAGCTTTTTTCAGCGTTATTTTCATTTCGGACGGGATCAGCCTTGCGGCGGCGTCGATCTTCTGATAGGGGAGCGCCATCGCTCTGCCGACATCACGCACGGCGGCTCTTGCGGCGAGAGTACCGAAGGTTATTATCTGCGCAACGTTGCTTTTGCCGTATTTGTTAATGACATAATCAATTACCTGCTGACGTTTTTCATAGCAGAAGTCAATATCAAAATCGGGCATTGTGACCCTTTCGGGATTTAAAAATCGTTCAAAGAGCAGGTCGTATTTGATCGGGTCGATATTTGTAATGCCTATGCAATATGCGGCAAGGCTTCCTGCACCCGAGCCTCTGCCGGGACCGACAGGGATATCGTTATTCCTTGCATACGCTATAAAATCCCATACTATTAAAAAATAATCTGCAAAGCCCATTTTGATAATAGTATCAAGCTCATATTGAAGCCTTTTTTTATACTCCTCGGGAGGAGTCTCGCCATAACGCTTAACAAGACCCTTTTTACAGAGAGCTACAAGGTATGTGACGTTATCTATGCCACTGTCATTGGGATATTTTGGCAGCTTAAGCGAATTGAAATCAAACGTGACATTGCATCTTTCGGCAATTCTGACAGTATTATCGAGAGCCTCGGGGTTATTGGGGAATAATATTTCCATTTCCGCACGGGATTTCATATAGTATTCATCCGGACCCCCGCTGATATCCTTAAGAGCAGAGCCTGTGCGTATTGCCGTTAAAATGCGTTGAGCCTTTGCGTCGGCTTTTTCGATATAATGAACGTCATTTGCGGCACAGAGTGGGATATTTGCCAGCTTTCCGAGCTTATACATCAGCTGGAGCAGGTATTGTTCATTCAGGTTTTTATGAACCTGAACCTCAAGAAAGAAATTATTTTCGCCGAAAATGCTTTTATATTCAAGGGCGGTTTTATATGCCTGTTCAAATTTTTCGTTTGAAACAAGTGTGGGTATCTCGCCCGATTTACTGCCGGAAAGTGCGATAAGACCTTCGCTGTATTGACGGAGGAGAGCCTTTGGAACGGTCGGTTTTTCACGCATACCCTTTGTACAGCCATAGGAAACAAGCTTGATAAGGTTATTATATCCGATGTTGTTTTCGCAGAGCAGGGTAAGGCTAAAGACCTCGTTATCGGAAATATCCTCCGATGAGCTGACATAAAGCTCGCACCCGATAATAGGCTTGACGCCGTTTGCCTTTGCTTCCTTATAAAAATCCACTGCGGCATAGAGATTTCCGCTGTCGGTCAAAGCCGCCGCAGTCTGTCCGAGTGAAAGTGCCTTTTTCGGTATATCCTTTATTCTGCAGGCACCGTCCAGAAGGCTGTATTCACTATGAATGTGAAGATTTACAAAATTATCCATATAAGCTCTTTTCATTTAATGCTTCAGGGGACGTGAAACCCGTCCCCTGAAGTCTTTGTTATTTTCTTTGCTTTTTTCTTGAAACCTTGTTCTGATACATTTTTTCGTCGGCGTCCCTGATAAGCTCCTCTATATTTAACCCCGGTGTGAAAATATGGAGCGATGAGCCTATGCTTGACGAAATTTCATAAGGCTTTCCGGAGGAGCTGTTTATCTCCTTCAACGCAAGCGAAAGCCGTTCGGGTCTTATTACCTGATCTATGGAGGAATAGCTACCTATACCAATTATATAAAACTCATCTCCGCCTGCGCGGACGCATATCTCGTTATTCCTTGTGACGCTGCTGACTGCCGCCGCTGTTGAATTGATAGCATAGTCGCCTTCATTATGACCGTAGGTATCGTTGATGGCCTTGAGTCCGTCCATATCAATAACGAAAACGATCACGTTATCGCCTGTTTTTGCAGATCTGAGCATTTCGGAGAGGTTAGCCTTCATTCCTCGGCGGTTGTAAAGACCTGTCATAGCGTCACGCTCGGAGAATTTGACGATCTCCTCCCTTATTCTGAGCATTTCAAGGCAGTTATTGACGTTGCGCATCCAGTTTACCATAACTGTGCTTATTTTTCTGTTATATGAGAGCCTTGCTTCAAGGACGCCATAGCCAAGGGCGTATTCATTGAAATGCGCAGGAACAAAATAGAATATTGACGGTTCTTCACGTTCCTCCTGAAGCCTTGGAAGCATCAGCCTTGTATCAAATGCACGTTCGTAAAAGAAACCCGAAAAGCTATCCTTTTTATTTGAAGGATCGTTATTATAGAATGCGGCGAGTATCATTTTATCGGGGTAGCCCTTTATCTGCTGCTCAGAGGTATCGAGCATATTTTCGTTAAGGCAGAGGTAAAAGCTGTCAAGAGGCTCAAGCAGATAAGTCTGACTGCATATTTTTTTAAGACCGTCGTTGATATTTTCCGCACTTGTAAGATCTTCAAGCATATAGCTGCTGAGCAGAACTCCGATATCGATCTCGGAATCGGCAAGCTTGCCGTCATGATAGTTGTGATTTATGCTGTAAAGTGAATTGGAGAGCTTTTTGCGCAGATAATCGTAGTTTTCGTGACAGCCGCAGCTTGCGCATAAGCTTATACCCGTATCGGGAAAACCGGGGGTCGGCAATATCGGAGAATCAGGCTCTATGATGGAATGAAGCTTATTTACCGCCTGTGCGGCGGCTTCGGGGACATCGGGGGTATAGGTGGTTACGGTAACGCTGTTAAGAGCGGCTTCGAGAGTTGAGTCATAGCCTGTAGCTATAACATCCTCGGGTACCCTTATGCCTCTTTCGGTAAGCCTTCTGATAAGACCTATTGCCATGTGGTCGCTCGCACAGATAACAGCCTGCGGCATCGGAGCTTCACCCGAGGCTATTTTGTCACCGAGGCTTTCACCGCCGCTATACCAGAAATCACCGTAAAAAATATTGTTTTTATTAACCTTAAGTCCGCGCTTGTTATATGTATCGATATATCCGCCAAGACGCTTTTCGGAGACGTCGTAATTTTCCATTCCTGTAAGAAAATATACCTTATCAGGGTCGCATTTATGCACATCAAGGATATGCTCGGTCATTGCGGAGAAGGAGCTTCTGTCGTCCGTAATGCTGACATGGTGACCGTGATAAGGATAATCTATCAGCACTATCGGTTTATCGGTTTTTGATTCAACAAGAGCAATGACCTCGTCAAGGATATCATAATTCTGATCCTCGGAAAGGATTATCGGCGGAATGATAAGACCGTCAAGCATATCAAAATTGATAAGCTCGTATATGTTAAGCTCACCCTTCAGATAGGACTTGAAATAATGACAGACCTGCACAAGCATTGAGAATACGGCGATGTCGTAGCCATAATTGCGGCATTGTGCGATTATTCCTTCAAGTATTCTCTGCTGATATATCCCCTCGGGGTTTGCGGCTAGCACGCCGATAAGCTTTCTTTTCGCCATTGGATATCTCCTTTAAAAAAACAGCGTTTGAAATTACATACAAGCATTATAGCTTAATAATATTAAATTTCAGGCAGATATATATGAATACACTATGAAATAACATAATAATTTGTTCAAAAAGTGGCTTGCCCCGTCATTCAATGTGGCAAGGGTTAGCGAAGCCGATACTAAACACCAATAAAAATACAGAAAAAAACTGCGACGAAATCCATTTATTCAAGCTTGTCGGCTTGATTTTTTCCAAATTATAAATGGTATTTAGAATAACCTGCGTACAGTGGGAGCTTGAACTTCCATTGAACAGTAAATGGAACCCGCCGCAGGATTGAATGAAGCTCAATTTAGAGGCCGGGGAACAGCTTGCCTGAGTTATAGTATCGTATTTAATGAAGGCAAAAATGTTCAAAGTGCAAAAAGACCAATAAAAAATGGATGATTTGTGCAAAAACATTATTGACAATTGAATAGTTTTATGATATATTATATTAAAAGCACCGGAATACGGTGCGGGATTTAAAAAATAATGAACTTTAGAAAGAGGTAATTATTATGAAATTTACAAAGCTTTTAAGCGCTTCATGTGTTGCTGCACTCGCAGTTTCCGCTTTGGCTGCTATCCCATCCTCCGCAGAGGGCGGCTATCACGCTTATCTCGGCGTTCAGTCCGCAAGCTATACTTTCAGAAATGCTTGGAATGACGGTACATACGGCAAGGGTGTTGTTGCAGATGATGGTATGGTTTTCTTTGATCAGCTCACAGGCTGGGACGGCGCTACTCCTCTCAATAAGGGCGGCGATTTCACTGACGTAGAGATCACAGGCGACGGCACATATTCTGTTTCTGTAACTAACTTTGATTTTGGTGAGGACGAGAGCCTTAACCTCCTCTTTGTTTCAACAGATATCCCTCTTGATGCAGGCATCACAATTTCTGACGTTAAGGTTGTTATGGACGGCAATACAAAGTATACATTCGATGAGGCTTATCTCAGCCCTGATGAAAAGGAATATGTATCGCCAATGGCAATCAATATCTGGAATGAAGATCTCGGCAAGCAAGACGGACTTTTCGGCTATATGATGCCTTCCGATTCTATCGAGGTTCAGTTCACGGTTTCAGGTTATGCTGCACCTGCTGCAGCTGATACAGCTGCTGAAACAACTGACGTTGCTGATACAGCTGCTGATACGACCGAGGCTACAACCTCTGCTGCTACAGGCAATGCTTCTGTTGCTGCAATTGTTGCTGTAATGGCTGTTGCTGGCGCTGCTGCTGTTGCTTCTAAGAAGAAGAACTAAGACATAAAAAGAATAACTAAATCCGCTCGGGATGATTCGGGCGGATTTTTTGTTGAAAATGTATAAAATGAATAGGGGAATATTATATAAAAATAGCATTGTTTTGGAAAAGGAAAAATGTTATAATTAATTAATAAGTATTGCATCTGGCATTAAGGTGATGTGAGGTGTAAACGATTGCAGGATTTTCTGCATAATTTCCCCAAAGGAGAGAGTATATGAATTTCAAGAAATTTGCTGCTGGAGTTATGGCTCTGGCAATGACTGCTTCACTTGCAGGATGTTCGAGTGGCAGTGACAGCGGCAGCTCAACAACAACTAAGAAAACTACCACTGCGGCTGTTGATTCCGCTGATACAGGCGATAATACCTCCGAGCCCGTTTCAGACGACGGCGATTCGGCGGAGACAAACGGCGATGTTCCTTCGTTCTCCGAGCTTTACGGCGATGACACTATTCAGCTCACAGCCTACAGCCAGCTCGCAAACTATTCTGGCAAGCTCACAGGCTGGTTTGCTAAGATCTTAAAGGACAAGTTCAACTGTGAGATCACTATCATTCCTGAAGCTGACGGTGCGTTCGATACAAGAATGGAGGCTGGAAACCTCGGAGATCTCGTTGTTTTCGGTTCAACAGGCACAAACTATCAGAGAGCAGCTCTTGAGGGACTTCTCTTTGACTGGAATGAGGACGATATCCTTTCTGATTATGGTCCTTATATCAAGGAAAATATGTCATACGCACTGAACAATAACGTTCAGCTCAGCGATTCCTTCGGTGCAGGCGAGGTTCTTTACGGCTTCGGTCATAACGTTGCTACAAACCCCGAGGATCATGAAGCGTTCTTCTATACAATGGACGTGCGTTACGATCTCTATAAGGAGCTTGGCTATCCTGAGGTCAATAGTCTTGATGATTTCTACAACCTTATGGTCAGCATGAAGGAGATCTGCCCGACTGATGAAACAGGAAGCGAAACATATGCGACCTCGCTCTGGCCTGACTGGGACGGAAATATGGTCATGTATGTAAAGGCGTTTGCTACCTGCTACTGGGGCTATGATGAAATGGGCTTCGGTCTTTACGACGTTGAAAACGGCACATACCATGACGCCCGCGAGGAGAATGGTCCTTACCTCCAGGCTCTTAAGTTCTTCAACAGACTTTATCAGGCCGATCTTATTGACCCTGATTCTATGACTCAGACCTATAACGAAATGTCTGAAAAGGTTACCGCAGGCGGTACATTCTTCTCCATTTTCGACTACGCAGGTTCTGCACTTTATAACACAGAGGAGCATCTCAACGAGGGCAAGGCTATGTATCCTGTTGTTCCTGCTGACGCAACACCCCTTTGCTACGGTATGAACGTTCTCGGCGGCAACAGAGTTTGGACTATCGGTTCAAAGACTGAATATCCTGAGCTTTGCATGGCTATCATCAACTATCTCTCAACTCCTGAGGGTTATATGACATACTGGTACGGTCCACAGGATCTTTGCTGGTACTATGACGAAGAAGGCAATACCTGCCTCACTGAATTCGGCGAGACCTGTCAGGCTGACAAGAAGAATACTATGATGCCTGATGAATGGGGCGGCGGTACATATGATGAGGGTTCATTCCAGGTCAACAATACAACCTGGACAAGAGATGCTTCTAACCCTGATTCCAATGGCGAAACATATAACTATCAGAACTGGAAGAGCAGACGTTCAAACGCTACATATGATATTCTTGCTGACTGGAGAGATCGTACAGGCTGCTACGATACACAGGAATATATGAACACTGTAAATTACAAGGTTTCTCTTGCAACTGCTTACTCCGAATCTGCACAGTCTGATGACCTTAAGGTTGTATGGCAGCAGGTTGCCAAGTGCATTGTTGACTATTCATGGAGAGCTATTTACTCCGCAACTGATGAAGAATTTGATAAGAATGTTGATGAGATGATCACTAAGTGCAAGGAATACGATCCTGACGATCAGTGCCTTAGCTGGTGCCTTAACGAAGCAGCTCTCAGATGTTCTTATGAAGATCAGGTAAGATAAAAAAATAAGGGCGTCGGTTTTCGGCGCCCTTTTTTTGATGAAATAAATGTGAAAAGACTTGTAAAATATTGCTGATTGTGATAAAATAAGTGTTGGAAGAAAATTCTGAAAGGATGAAATATATGGCAAAAAGACCTATCGTTCCCATAACCTTGCTCACAGGCTATCTCGGTGCGGGAAAAACTACGCTTATCAATCACGTTCTTAATAATCAGGAGGGTTATAAGACGGCTGTTATCGTCAACGACATCGGCGAGGTGAACATTGACGCAGAGCTTATCCAGAAGGGCGGTGCTGTTACCCAAAAGGACGATAATCTCGTTCCGCTTTCAAACGGCTGTATCTGCTGTACTCTTAAGGTCGATCTTATGAATCAGATCACTGACCTTATCGAAACAGGCAGGTTTGACTATATCCTTATCGAGGCAAGCGGCATTTGCGAGCCTTTGCCGATCGCACAGTCAATTTCCGTGCTTGAGGGCAAGGTTGACAAGCGTTATCCTGCAATCTGCCGTCTTGACAATATTGTTACAGTTGTTGACGCGCTCAGAATGGCAAGCGAATTCGGCTGCGGTGACGATCTTCTTGCGGACAATATCGGCGAGGAGGATATTGCTAACCTTCTTATTCAGCAGATCGAATTTTGCACAACGATAATTCTTAACAAGGTAGATAAAGTCACTCCCGATCAGCTCGGCAGAGTCAAGGCTATGATAAAAACTCTCCAGCCAAAGGCGAGAATTATTGAAGCAAGCTTCGGAAAGGTTGCTGTTTCCGATATTCTCGATACAAAATGCTATGATTTTGAAGAGGCTGTTACCTCCGCAGGTTGGGCAAAGGCTTATGAAGAGGGTGCTGACGAGGACGAGCATGATGAGCATCACCACCATCACGATGAGGACGAGCATGAGCATCACCACCATGATGACGATGATCACGACCATGAACATCACGAGCATAAATATGACGAGTTCGGTAATTGCAGCTGCGGACATCATCATGAGCATGAACATGAGGAGGGTGAAGCAGAGGAATACGGCATAGGCACGTTCGTTTATCGCCGCCGCAGACCATTTGATCAGGAAAAGCTTGGTAATTTTGTTGAAAACTGGCCGAAGTCGGTTATTCGCTGCAAGGGTATGTTATGGTTCTCGGACGATCGTGACAATGCATATGTTTTCGAGCAGGCAGGCGTTCAGATAAATGCAACGGAATCGGGAAAATGGTTCGCTTCTGCACCCGAAAAGGAGAGAAAGCGCCTTTTGAAGCAGTATCCCGAGATCGCCGCTGACTGGGACGAAATTTACGGTGACCGTGAAATAAAGCTTGTTTTCATCGGTCAGAGGATGGACAAGCACGGCATCACAGAGGCTCTTGACGCTTGTCTTGATAATTGAGAGTTGGCATTTTAAATCTGCAATTGCAGGGCTTTGGAATATTTTTGGTTTATTTATTGAAATTTTGTGAAATTTTTAAAACCTCTTGACAAGTGCGAAAAAAAGTGATATATTGTTTTTCATAAGATAAACCGTTGATTAAGAGTAGTAGTTGGCGTCAATTCGTTTCAGAGAGCCGCTGTAGGTGAGAGTGCGGTGCGTATATGCCGGTGAATGGACTTATGAGGGTCAACCGAACGATTTTTTTTAGTAGGAAGAACGTTTCACGCACGTTACAGCGTTTCGAGTGCGTCCGTTTTCGGGCGAATTTGGGTGGTACCGCAGGATAATTGTTAGTCTTGCCCCTATGTTTTTGGGGGCAGGGCTTTTTTTATTGAATCAAATCCGGATTGATTATAGATGATTACTTAACGTAAGGAGTGTTTTATTATGAAAATGAAAAAAATATTTGCTTTTGCTATGAGTGCGGCTATGGCTGCTGTTTGTGTGGGCTGTAATTCTGCTGAGGGTGGTTCTGCCGCTGAAAATGACGGTTATACAATTGGTGTTATCCAGTTCGGAAGTCACCCATCGCTGGACAACTGCTATCAGGGGATCGAAAACGGTCTTATGTCGAGTGAAATTGCCGATAAGATAACGATCGACCGCCAGGACGGCAACTTTGACAGCGCAACCTGCGACACAATTGCAAAAAATATGGCTTCAAAGAATTACGACCTTATTTTTGCGATCGCAACGCCTGCGGCTGTTTCAGCTTATTCGGCTACGCAAAATTCGCAGACGCCTGTAATTTTCACAGCTGTATCCGACCCTGTTGCGGCAGGTCTTGTTGAAAGCCTTGAAGCAGGCTCGAAAAACTGCATAGGTACTTCCGATGTTCTTGACCTTGAAGCACAGGTTGAGCTTATCAAGGCTCTCCAGCCCGAGGCTAAGACAATAGGCGTCCTTTACACGACCTCCGAGGCTAATTCGGTTTCACAGCTTGCAATTCTTGAAGAGGTTGCCGGAAGGGCTGGAATGTCAGTCGAGGCACAGGGCGTTCAGAGTGCGGCTGATATTCCGCAGGCTGCTGCTTCGCTTGCTTCAAAGGTTGACTGCATAAATAATTTTACTGATAATAACGTTGTAAATAATCTTTCGGTGCTTCTTGAGAAGGCAAATGCGGCAAATATCCCCGTTTACGGTTCAGAGGTTGAACAGGTAAATAATGGCTGTATCGCTTCGATAAGCCTTGATTATATTGCTCTTGGTGAAAAAACAGCAGAAATGGGGCTTGATGTGCTTAACGGTGCGAATACGCAGGAAATGGCTGTCGGAACTATTTCCGAGGGTACGCCTGTTGTCAACACAGATGTGCTTGCACAGTTCGGAATTGAGCTTCCCGAGGCTTATGCCAACGCTGAAAAGGTGACAAATTCCGCTGAATAAAAAATATTGGGGATTTTTTCGATAAAGCTAGAAAATCTCCCTGAAAAACGGAGAAGAATTATGAATGTTATTATGAATATCCTGATCGTTACTCTTGAAGAGGGTCTGATGTATGCAATCATGGCTCTTGGAGTTTACATTACTTATAGTATACTCGATTTTCCCGACCTTTCGGTGGACGGAAGCTTTCCGTTGGGAGCTATTGTTTCGGGAATACTTATAATGAAGGGCGTTGATCCGTGGTTATGCCTTGTTATCGCATTTGCGCTCGGAATGCTGGCGGGTACGCTGACGGGTTTGCTTCATGTCAAGCTGAAGATCCGTCCTCTGCTTTGCGGTATTCTTATTTACACGGGCTGTCTTTCAGTAAATCTTGTGCTTTTGCTCAAGGGAACAGGCGGAAAGGCTATTGCGACATTTTTCAATCAGGATACGATTTTTAACAGCTCGCTCGGTGCGATCCTTCCTGAAAGCATTGGCGGATATTATCTGAGAACTACAATCGTTTCGCTTATTCTCGTTATTATCTGCAAGGTCATCCTCGATCTTTATCTTAAAACAAAATCGGGTCTTCTTCTTCGTGCAACAGGTGATAATGAAAAATTCGTTACGATGCTCGGACAGGACAACGGTGCTTCGAAGATACTCGGACTTGCGATAGGAAACGGTTTTGCGGCACTTGCAGGCTCTGTTGTTGCACAATCAAAGGGTTCTGCCGATCAGCAGATGGGCGTAGGAATGGTCGTGCTTGCGCTTGCTTCGGTTATAATCGGGTTGAGCGTTTTCAAAAAGCTTTCATTTATGAAGGCGACAACGATGGTAATTCTTGGTTCGATTTTGTACAAGGGCTGTTTATCGGTCGCTCTTGCACTCGGCTTGCCGACTGAATATCTTAAGCTCCTTATGGCGATAATTTTCACGCTGGCACTTGTTTTCAGCAACGGCATTAAAGTGAGGAGGTCTGCAAATGCTTGAACTAAATAACATTGTCAAGGTTTTTAACGCAGGAACAGTTGACGAAAACAAGCTTTTTGACGGCTTTTCATTCAAGGTCGGAAAGGGTGATTTCGTTTCGGTCATCGGTTCAAACGGAAGCGGAAAAACCACGATGCTGAATCTGTCCTGCGGAACTATCCGTCCTGACAGCGGTTCTGTGATTTTTGAGGGCAAGGATATTACAAATGTGAGCGAATACAAGAGGGCAAAATTTATCGGCAGAGTTTTACAGGACCCGAGAATGGGAACCTGCGGAAGTCTTACGATACTTGAAAATATGGCTCTTTCCGATAATAAAAACAAGACGTTCGGCATTTCTCCTGCTATAAACAAGAAGCGTGTTGATTATTATAGGTCACTTCTGGAGCAATGCGGAATGGGACTTGAAAATCGCATGGGTGTAAAGGTTGGCTCGCTGAGCGGCGGTCAGCGTCAGGCTCTGGCTTTGATAATTGCGACAATGACTGATATAAAAATGCTTATTCTTGATGAGCATACAGCTGCACTTGATCCGAAATCCTCTGAAATAATTATGGAAATAACTGACAGAATTGTTAAGGAAAAGCAGCTTACAACTCTTATGGTCACGCATAATCTGCGTTTTGCGGTCCAGTACGGCAACCGTATGGTTATGATGCATGCGGGAAATCCTGTTATGAACCTTTCCGCCGGGGAAAAAGCAAACACAAGCGTTGACGATATTCTTGCGAAATTTAACGAGATAAGCATTGAGGTTGGAAATTAAGGAAATACCGCACGAAACCGATTTTTTACGGTCGTGCGGTATTTTTAATAGGATATTTTATTCGTAATTGATCGGAAAACATGGACTACGGAGGAAACTGCGAACACTCCCATTGCTATTGCTCCTGCTGCCGAAAAGGTTGAAAAGCACATTTCCGCAAAGCCCTGGGTATCTCCGTTTACAAGAGTTATCATCGCCTGATATATCATTCTTCCGGGTACAAGCGGTATTATTGCAACTACGAGATACATATTGACAGGAACGTGCAGCCGCTTTGCGAGAAATTCAGAATACACGGATATTGCACTGGAAGCGAGAAAATAGCAGAGCATCTCACTGCTTCCGCTCATTTCGGCGGTGCTGAATATGACCTGACTTATTATGCTTCCAAGGGCGGCGGCTGTAATATGCCTGAAACGGATATTGAACTGCACGCCGAATGCGAATGATGCTATAAAGCTATATAATGCGCTTAGTGTTATCTCTTTCATAATGTCACCGTCCTTAAATTCCGAAAAGCTTTGTCAGAGCTGATATAGCAAAAGCTGCTCCGACTGCCATTCCTGCGGCTGTTAAAAGTGCTTCGATCATGGTATAAAGCCCTGCCAAAAAATCGCCCGCTATAAAATCACGCATACAGTTTGTGATAGTAATTCCAGGGACGAGAGTCATTGAAGCGCCGATTATCACGCTGTCATATTCGTTCACAAGTCCAAGCTTAAAGCAGGTGACGGCTGCTGCGGCGGCGAAAAGTGAACAGAGCAGGCTTTGGAAAAACACGCTCGGACGGATTTTCTGCACGGCTTTTTCAATAAGACATATCACTGCGGCGATAAGTCCTGCGGCTATCGATTCAAGGTATGAGCCGCCGAAAAATAATGCAAAGGTTGAGCCTACAACAGCAAAGCTTAAAATAATTGCATAAAATGGATAGGTTTTCCGCTTTTTTATCTGGGAAATATAGCCGCTGACAGTTGAAAATTCGGGCTTTTCGTTGCAGATATAGCGCGAGAGATTATTCAATCGGTCAACTCGGTCAAGGTTATTTTTTCTTGACTGTGTGTTTCGCAGGGAGGTTTGAGGAGTGCCGTTTTTATCGGTCACTGTTATGATGAGTGTTGACGGAATTGCGAAAACCTCGACCTGTTCGCCCTGCTTATATCCGTAAGCTTCGGCAATTCGCAGGACGGTTTCCTCGACCCGGTAGATTTCCGCTCCGTTTTCGAGCAGCAGCATACCGATCTGTGAGGTCATTGAGAGCAGCTCTTTTTCGTTCATCAGATCACAAAGCCTCCGTTGACTGAAATTACTTCGCCTGTTATAAAGGATGCTTTTTCCGAGGCAAGGAAAAATGCTGTTTCGGCGATATCCTTGGGTGTTCCGATTCGTCCGAGAGGAGTTTCGTCCTTAAGATCGCTCATAATTTCCTCGGTAATATTTCCGTTCATTTCGGTTGAAATTACTCCGGGTGCGATCGCATTTACTGTGATCCCCGAGGGTCCAAGCTCCTTTGCAAGGGCCTTAGTCATTCCGATCACAGCGGCCTTTGCGGCGGAATAATGAACCTCGCAGGAAGCTCCCGTTATGCCCCACATTGATGAAATATTGATTATTCTGCCGTGCTTTTCGTGTATCATATCGGGCAGGGTGGCTTGTATGCAATTATAAACGCCTTTTACGTCAACGTCAAAAATTCTGTCCCATTTTTCTTCGGTTATATCGCAGAACATTATCTGCTCGGCGATTCCTGCGTTATTTATGAGGGCTGTAATGCCGCCGAATTGCTTATGTGCAAAGTCAACCATTTCATTGACAGCCCTTCTGTCGGCGACGTCTGCGCAAAAGGGGAGTACATTACCGCCCGATAATCGTATTTTATCGCAAAGAAGCTCGGCTTTTTCTTTTGATTTGGCATAATTAACGATAACATTAGCGCCATTTTGGGCAAAAAGCTCCGCACAAGCTCTGCCTATTCCTCTTGAAGCGCCTGTTATGATAACTGTTTCCGACATATTTTTCGTCCTTTCGTTGATATTGATACTATTATAGCATAAGAA
>CAZUDC010000020.1:0-16535 GCA_964619105.1 uncultured Ruminococcus sp. | reverse complement strand
CCTCAGCATACGGCATTTTTCTTACCGTTTATGCCGCTTCAGTGACAGGACTGCCCATTGCTGCTTCAAAGCTGACTGCTGAACGTCTTTCAGTCGGTGACAAGAACGGTGCGGCAAAGGTCAGAAGCTCGGCTCTTATGCTATGCGGCATAGGCGGTGCGGTGTTTACATTGCTTATGCTGCTGCTTGCGTATCCGTTCTGCGTTTATATCGGTAAAAGTCCTCTTTCGGTGCTTGCGGCGACGGCAATTGCTCCGTCTGTGCTTTTCAGCTGTATTACAGCAGTTCTGCGCGGCTGTGCGGAGGGAAGAAAAAATATGTATCCGACAGCGATATCTCAGGTTGTTGAGGCTTTGTTCAAGCTTGCTTCGGGGCTTGCACTTTGCAGTGCCGTATTGAATAAGCCGCCGCAATTCTTTGAAAAAGCATCAGAATTGATTAAAAAAATGCCGTTGGGTGCGTTCCGTGAAATTTCGCCCGATGAGCTTGTTATGCCTTTAGCCGCCGCAGGGGCTATATTAGGTGTAACGCTTTCCTCTGCGGCAGGTATGCTGTTTATGCTTGCCTGCGAAGGAAAAGCAAGAACTTCAGAAAGAGCCTTGCCCGACAGAGCTGTTGCAGGTGAGCTTGCGGCGGTGATAATTCCTGTTGCGCTTGGTTCTCTTGTAACAAATCTTTCCTCGCTTATCGACCTTGCAACAATAATCGGCTGTCTTAAAAAAGCAATATTAATCGAACCGATGCTATATGAAGGTTTGGGAATATCGGCGGAGGCACTCCCAAATTATATTTTTGGCTGTTTTTCTGGAATGGCAGTAACGGTGTTTAACCTTGTTCCGTCCTTTACAAATATGTTCGGAAAGGGTGCCGTTCCATATGCGGCGGAGAGCTTTGCGGAAAATAACCGTCCTCTTATGCGCAGATCGGTAATGCAGGTGGTCTTTACGGCCGGCTTTGCAGCTGTTCCGGCAGGACTTGGTATATCCGTACTTGCACCGCAGATATTAAGCCTGCTTTTCCCATCGCGTCCTGCTGAAGTCAGAGCAGCAGCATTGCCGCTGTCTGTGCTTGGTATAGGTGTGATATTTCTGTCGGTTTCATCAGTTCTGTTTTCAATCATGCAGTCAGCAGGCAGGGGAGATGTGCCCGTAAAGATAACAGCTGTCGGTGCGTCGGTGAAGCTCGCTCTTAATATTTTGCTGATACCGATGCCGCATATAAATATTGTTGGAGCGGCAATTGCCACGGATATATGCTATTTAGCGATTTTCCTGCTTTCAATACGCTCTGCTGCATGTCTTGCTCATATTCGGCTAAGAGAGATAGCCGTTTTGATTTTAAAGCTTGCTTTTTGCGGTATGATATGTGCGGCGGCGGCAGTACTTGCGCAGAATTTTATGGAAAAATATACTGATTCTCCTCTGACGCTGTTTATTTCTGTTCCGATCGGGGCATTCTTTTACATAATAAGCACACATTTTACAGGGATTTTGAGCAAAACTACGTTAAAAATGCTGATTTGCTGAAAAAATTTAAAAAAACTCTTGAAAAATAGCCAATAATAGGGTAATATATTATATGTGCCTTGTGTGCTTTGAAGTGTTGAAATTAATTAACTGCGGCTGAGATGTTATGGGAGCGTAAGGATATGGATTTTAAGTTTAAGGAAAAGTATAATATTGATGATATGCTTAAGATCATGGAAATTCTGCGCTCGGAAAATGGATGCCCATGGGATAGAGAACAGGATCATCATTCCATACGCAAGGACTTTATAGAAGAAGTGTATGAGGCTGTCGAGGCTATCGATCTTGAGGATACTGCTCTCCTTCGTGAGGAACTTGGAGATGTGCTGCTTCAGGTCGTTTTCCATTCGAGGATCGAGGAGGAAAAGGGTAGCTTCCGCTTTGACGATGTTGTTGATGAGGTCTGTCAGAAGCTTATTATACGCCATCCTCACGTTTTCGGAGATGTTAAGGTCAAGGATACTGACGAGGTGCTTTCCAATTGGAATGATATAAAGCAGGAAACCAAGGGTCAGGAATCTTATACCGATACTTTGAAAAGCGTTTGCGGGACTCTCCCCGCACTTATGAGAGCGGAAAAGATTGGTAAGAGGGCAAAGCGTGCAGGGCTTGATTTCAAGAATGCTGAGGATGCATTGAACGCACTTGAGAGCGAGATCGCAGAGCTGAAGAAAGCAATTTCGGGAGAAGGAAATATCAACGAGGAAATGGGCGACGTGCTTTTTTCAGCAGTCAACGTTGCAAGGCTTCTTGATATTGATGCTGAGGAATCGCTTACAGATTCGACGGATAAGTTTGTAGAGCGATTTGAATGCGTCGAAAATTTAACAAGATGTGATGGGAAGGATATGATTTCCCTGAACATAGATGAGCTTGACGCCTATTGGCTGAGGGCGAAGAATTAACCTAAAATGACGTAATTTCGTCGCAAAAAAACATGGAGGTATAAAATTATGACTAAGGCAGAGCTTATTAATGCAATTGCAGAGAATGGCGAATTTTCAAAGAAGGATTCCGAGAAGGCACTTAATGCAGTGATCACTTCTATCACAGACGCACTCGTTGCAGGTGATAAGGTTCAGATCGTAGGCTTCGGTACATTTGAGGTTCGTAACAGAGATGCTAAGGAAGCTATCAATCCCAGAACTAAGGAAAAGATCCAGATTCCTGCAAAGAAGGCTCCTGCATTCAAGGCAGGCAAGGCTCTTAAGGACGTTGTAAACAAGTAATCTGATTTTCTGAGGATATTGACAGCTGCTTACGGGCAGCTGTTTTGTTTTATGGAGGCGATAAAATGCGGCTTGATAAATATTTAAAAGTTACAAGGCTTATAAAACGCAGAACAGTGGCTAATGAAGCGTGTGACGCAGAAAAAATATCTGTAAACGGAAAGGTTGCACGTGCATCATACGATGTAAAGGTCGGAGATATAATTGAAATAAATATGGGTCAGAAGCCGTTGAAGGTAAAGGTGCTTAATGTCACCGAATATGCTACAAAGGATAATGCGGCGGATAATTATACTGTTGTGGAATGAATCAAATTGCTTGGCAATGACGGCGATTGTGGTATAATATGGATCAGAGGTTTTAGACTAAACACCATTTAAAATCTTGAAAAAATCAAGCCGGCAATCCCGTAGCTGTTGAAAACAGGTTGCTGTTGAAAACAGTTTTATATGGATTCCGATGTATATTTTTCCTGCATTTTATTGGTGTTTAGTATTAATGTCTTTGCAGTTAGTGTTGAGTTAAGGTTTATAATAAAGCTGTGGGTGATAGCTATGTTTATTGTAGATAAGCAGATAAAAGAATTCTGTGATGCGGCAGGGTCTTATGATTGCCGCTCCATATTATCAGCCGGGTCATAAAACCAAATGCTTTGTAAGAGCTACAAACATTTCAAGCGAGATAATTACCATTGGCAGAGGAAAAAAGATCGTCCGGATACTGTTTGAGCAGCTGGCTGATAAACCTGAAATTACATATTCACAGGATAAAAGTGCTTCGTTAAATGACGGGGCAAGCCCCTTATTGAAAAAGGAATTGAAGAAAATACAGTAGTCTGAGTAAAGCCTTGACGATAAGGTCGACAATATTTATGTCAATGTGCTTACATTTATGAGCATTATTGCAGCGATATTTTCTTTGCTTACAATTAATTTTGAAGCGTACAGAACGCAGGAGTTTTCAAGGATAAATATTCTGTCGCTTAATCTTTCGAGGGCGTTTATTATTTCAGTTCTTATGGGTTTAATACTTTTCTTTTTGAACAAAAAAAGGAAAGGATTTGTTTACATACTTTATGCGATTTTTGTTATAGCGTTGCTCGTTGTCAATATTATTTTGTGTACAATTTAAGACAACACCGCACAAAGCTGTCAGGCATTCTTTGTGCGGTGTTGTCTTAAATTTTTCTAATTGAAATAAAAGCTTTTTTCATTATTGGCAGAAGTATCACGGAGATCAGGCAATAGATCACTGCCTGAAGTGAAATTGCTCCAAGGCGTATGAAAAACTGCTCGCTTGTTTTTGACATAAAGCCAGCCGACATTAATATCGCCGTGTTTAGCAGAAGATTTATTATAAATGAATCTATCAATCTTGATATTATTGCTGAGGCTGCAAGCATTTTTCCATCCCTTTTATAAAGAAATATGCCGTAAACAATTCCTTCAAGCATTGCTGTTACCGTCAGCAGAGGAAAAGGGGACTGACCGCTCACAAGACAGCCGATAAGATCGCCTGCCACAGCAGAAAGTGCCGCAGGTATCGGTCCATAGAACATTCCAGCGGCGGCAATTGCAATAAATGCGGCGTTGATCTTGAGGAAAGCTCCGATCTTAAAGGAACACATATCAAGAATGATGAATAATGCAGTCATAAGTCCCGAAAAAGCAAGACATCTGACGCTTTTCAGCTCCCTTGCAGAGCTATTGAACATAGAAAAAAAGCCTTTCATTTTAAAACCTCCTTAAATTTGCTGTTTGTGCATATCGGGAGGAATGAAAAGCTCCTGTATGCATTTCAGCGGGATGCAGAACCTGAATCGCAAACACTTAGGTTTTTCGTTCCGATGACAACTCCCCGTTCATCGGACACTATACGCTCAGGCACCTACTCTGTAAATGCTTTTTTTCCATTTTATCACGGTACAATATATTTGTCAACCCTTTTTTCACGCATATGGAAATCTTTTTCCGACTATTGCATAAAATGTCAGCTTATGTTATAATTGTATTGCTTCCAAAATTAACTCCTGAATTTTCTGCTTGCACCACAACCGAGCTCCGTCGTCAGAAAATCTTGAAATATTTTGCATATTCCTGAGGTTTTCTTTCCAGGCTAACGGCTGTGGTTCTTCACATAAGGCTACATGGTTTAATTGGTGGAGCAACAGCAAAAAATAAAAGGACTGAGAAAATATGAAAATCGGGTCGATCGGATATAATTACTCACATGATGCTGACTTCGTTATGGACAGACCAAACGGAATTGGCTGCTGCCTTTTTCTGATTATAAAAGAACCATCAGATTTCGTGATAAACGGCGTATCACAATTTGCTAAAAGGAATTCCTATGTGTTATTGACTCCCGAAACTCCTGTAACATATCGTGCCGCCGAGAAATGCTACTGCGATGACTGGATGTATTTCGATATTGAGGACGGCGATAGGGAGCGCTTTGAACAGCTAGGACTTCCGCTCAATGAAATAGTCTATGTCGGTGAAATTGACGAGCTTTCTAAGATAATGCACATTCTTGCTTTTGAGCATTATTCTGCTGAGCTTCATCATAGTGAAATAGAAAAATGCTACACGGAGCTTCTTTTTTTTAAGCTCAGCAGATGCAAGGCGGCGTACACTGTTTCGGGTGCGGAAAGCTTCAAGAAAAAAAACAGCCGCCTTACACAATTGAGGACTACTATTTTCACGATGCCAGAGGCTGTACCGAATGTTGATGAAATGGCAGAGCAGCTTGGAATGAGCCGTTCGGGGTTTCAGCATTTGTACAAGCGGCTTTTCGGCGTAAGCGTGATGAATGACGTGATAAAAGGAAGAACCGACCGTGCTAAAAGGCTTCTTTCCTCGACTAATCTCACCGTCAGGGAGATCGCTGAACGCTGTGGATATTCAAATGAATTCAATTTTATGCGTCAATTCAAGGAAAATGTTGGAAAAACGCCGACCGAATACAGAAAAATTCTTTAAAAAACCGTATCTGCGTTAAAACAGATACGGTTTTACACTGATCTTTAAACTGAAAGTGTATAAAATCAAACAAAAGCTCGAAAAGCTTTAGCTTTTTATATGGCTTTTGTGCAGATTTTTGGCTACACTTTGATTAAAGCTCAGTATTACATATTAATGATCTGATTGCTGTCGGGAGAATTCTCTACTATTCCCGTGATAACAATATTGAAAAGCTCCTCCTGCTCTGAAAGGTCATAGCACTTATTTGTATCAATGATAGATATTATCGGTCGGAGCGGATTATTCGGGTGATTTTTTATCACACAGCCGCACTCGCCATTGGAAAGCTGCACAATAGAGCCTGTCGGAAACGGTGCAACCTTACGCAGGAATGCACGAAGTATATTTTCATCGAATTGCGTTTCCATTCCCGCCATAATGTATTCGATAGCTTCATTCGGCGGATTCGGCGTTCTGTACGGGCGGTTAGATGTAAGAGCGTCATAAACATCTGCAACTGCAAGTATCCTTGCATAAGGGTGTATCTCACGTCCTTTTAAATGATATGGATAACCTGAGCCGTCAATTTTTTCATGATGCTGGATAATGCCTTTATAAATATTTTCGCTTACAATATTTCGTTCCTTAAGATGCTGAGCGGCATAAACGGGATGCATTTTAACTATTTCAAATTCCTCGGGAGTGAGCTTTCCGGGCTTGTTGATTATGTCAATAGGAACGGAAACCTTGCCTATATCGTGCATAAGTCCTGCCGTGCCAAGCTCACTCAGCATAAAATTATTAAATCCAAGCTCAAGACCGATCGCTATTGCCATTATCGCAACGCTAAGGCTGTGATGATAGGTGTAATCGTCATACATTTTTATATCGGCAATATTTACAAGTATGTCCTTATTTGAGGAAAGATTGTTGATAAGCTTTTGTGTAGTGTCGGAAATTTCGTCAACATCCTGACGGGTGATGCCCTTTTCGCTGTTCATAAAATTATCCGCCATCTGATGTATGCCTGTAATTGCTTCGGCACGGATCTCCTGATTGATGGAGGAAATAACTCTTATCTTGCTTTTGTATGTATCAACATAAATTCCGTTGATTGCGGCTGTTTTTAACTGAGTTATCGCCATATCTGAAAGAATATGACCCACTTCATAGGTCTGTGCCTTTTGCGTGTTGATATCATAAAAATTAACGCTTCTCGCAAGACACATTCCGGGAAGAATATCCTTCGTATTGACAAAAATCAGAAAAATCACCTCGCTGTAATAAAAAGAAAATTTGATCCCCGATCATTTAAAAAATCAGTTTATTTTTTGAGAGTAGCAACACATTCACTGCAGACGCACTTGTTTTTGAAGTCGATAATACCGTCCTCGCTTCCGCAGAAAACACAGCTTTTTTTAAATTTTTTAAGTATGATAGCGTCTTCCTCAACGAAAATCTCCATTGAGTCTCTTTCACTTATTTCAAGAGTTCTTCTAAGCTCGATCGGGAGAACAATTCTTCCAAGCTCATCAATTTTTCTTGTGATTCCTGTTGATTTCATATGCGTTCCCTTCTCTTATAAAAAATTCAATTCAATGTACATTTTTTGACAAAGAATTGTTATCACTTGTTTAGATTATACACATTTTGCTAAAAAATGTCAAATACAAATCATTAACGCATATATAAATTTTAATTAACATAAGATACAAGTAACGCTGTCGGATTCATAGAAAAAAGCCTGCGAACTATAAGAACGCAGGCTTTTTTGATCAGGGCTCAGATCAGCACATTGAAGAGCAGTTGCAGCCACAGTTCTGATTATTGTCACAGCAGCTGTTCTGGTTGTTTCCGCAGCAGCACCAGATGATAATAAGAAGAATGATGATCCAGCAAGAGTTGTTTCCACCAAAATTAAATCCACACATAATAAATTCTCCTTTTAGGAATTAAGTATTTGAACCTCGCTTTAATTGATTTTGCGCTGTTCATAGTTCATATTATGCAGACGTCAGAAAAGTGTTACAAAATTTAAAATCATAGGACAAATTTTTCAAAGCATACCATAAAATATATACTATTCTATTAAGGAGCTTTGCAATGCTTGGAATTATCAGCGTAATATTGGAAAATATCTTATTTTTTGCACTTCATTTTGAAAACAGCGGAGTGTTCCCTAAGCCGCTTTCCTCAAAACAGGAGGAGGAATGCTTTGCGGAAATGAAACAGGGAAGCTCAGCAGCGAGAAATAAGCTTATCGAGCATAATTTAAGGCTTGTGGCACATATAGCAAAGAAATATTGTGCTAATTCCGTTTCACAGAATGACAATGAGGATATGATATCAATCGGGACTATAGGACTGATAAAAGCGGTGGAATCCTTTGACAGCTCAAAGAATATCCGCTTTGCGACCTATGCTTCAAGGTGTATAGAAAATGAGATCCTAATGTTCTTTCGTTCAAAGAAAAAATCGGCAGGCGATATATATTTTGACGAACCTGTCGATGTGGATAAGGACGGAAATCAGCTGACGTTGATAGATATAATAGCTGAAGATGACCATATCATTGATAAAATCGACCTTTCCATTAAATCGGAGCAGCTTTATAAATTTATAGATGAGTGCCTTGATGAGCGTGAAGCGGAAATCATTGCAGATCGTTACGGCTTATACGGAAAAAAGCCTCTCACCCAGCGTGAAACGGCAAAAAAGCTAGGAATTTCCCGTTCCTACGTTTCAAGAATAGAAAAAAAGGCGCTTGAAGCGCTGCGGAATAAATATGATAAAACCTCTTATATTGATTTTTGAGATATCAAAAACGCAGGGTGTATATTTTTACCCTGCGTTATTTCAATCATTTATAGTATTTTTCAATAACCCTTTCAGCCTTTTTACCGTAGATGGAAAAGCCTGTGTTTTTTACCTTTTCGGGGAGAAATGTATACCAGTCCCACCAGAAAAACCCGCCGAACCATTCCTCGTTCTGCATTGTTTTTATTGCTGATTCATAGAAATTAGCCTGCTCGTCCTCATCGTAGGGAAGATCCCCGTGAGTGAAATCCCAAGGCATAGCCGAACAGCCGCTTGCACTGCGGCAACCGATTTCCATAAATATTATTTTTTTATTAAGCTCTGCCGAAAGCTCTGCGAGGGATTTTTTGTGATATTCCCAAGCCTGACACATTTCGTCAAGCGTAGCTCCCACACCTTTGGAAACGGGATAATATGCCGATGTTCCGATATAGTCAACTGCGTCGAACCAGCGTATGTTGCGTTCCTTGCCGTGATTTGCGTTATAAACGAGCTTGCCGCTGTAAGCACTGCGCACCTCAGCGATAAGCTTTCTCCAGTGGTCCTCTTTTCGCTCTGTGCCGATCATTTCACAGCCAATGCAAAGCATTTCACAGCCTGTTTCTTCGGCAATTTCCGCATAGTGACGGATATATGCCGTATAGCAGGAAAACCAATCCCTCCAGTAATCGACATTGCCCCAGTCAGCCTCGGGGAATCCGATATTTGCACGCCATGTTCCGTCTGCACAGTTTACCATTGGTTTAAGGCATATTTTCTGACCGAGTGATTTAAGCTTTTCTATTGCAAAAATAAGCTCTCTGTCCGTAGTATGGCGGCGATAATCAAAGCCGAAGCTTGTCGAATAAAAATGCTCCTGCTCGACCTTCATAACAAGACATACCCAGTTTGTTCCGAGTGATGTCAGCTTTTCCATTGATTTTACAGCTCTTTCATCGGTGTATTTTCCTCTTCCCGAATCATATCCGTAGGTAAAGCCTTTAATTTCCATTTGATAATTCCTTCCTTTTCTCGTCACGCTCTTTCATTGAAAAAACACAGCCGCAGTAATCCTGACGATACATACCGAAGCTTTCTGAAAGCTCTGTTGAGCGTTTGTAGCCGTTTCTTTTTTTGAAATCTGAGATGAGATATTTTACATCATATTCTTCTGCAAGACGTTCGCCGATTTCGTTGAGCCATACAGCGTTTTTATACGGACTTATTGACAGCGTTGTTGTGAAATAATCAAAGCCTTGCTCCTTTGCAAGCCTTGCCGTATGTTCAAGTCGGAGCTTATAGCAGGCGTAACAGCGTTCGCCACCCTCCATTATTTGTTCAAGACCCTTTACAGCAGAGTAAAAAAGCTCCGAATTATATCCGATTTCAGTAAATTTGACGGGCTTTTGGAAGCTTATAAGCGTAAGCAGACGTTTTTGCTCCTCGCATCGTTTAAAAAATTCTTCTTCGGGGTAAATATTCGGATTGAAATAAAAAACCGTTATTTCAAAATATTGCGAAAGATATTCGAGAACATAGCTTGAGCATGGAGCGCAGCAGCTTTGGAGCAAAAGCCTTGGAGTGCAGTCAAGTCCTTTCAGAATTTTATCAAGCTCAAGCTGATAGTTGCGTTTTTGCGTCATTTACAGCCGTTCCTTTCGTTCTTTTTACATTCTCCCGAATACGGACAGCCTATACAGCCGTCCTTTTTCTTTTTTATCATATAATACACCGCACAGAATACGGCTGCCGCAATAAGAATAATTGCGATCCAGTCAGCAATGCCCATAGTCACCTCAAATAAAAATGCCGCCAATGTTATAAACAGCGAATGCCGCGAGCCATGCAACACAGCATTGCTCAATGCAAAGCACAACAGCCGCTTTTCCACTTCCAAGCTCACGCTTCGCCGCAGTAATCGCCGCAACGCAGGGGGTATACAAAAGCGTGAAGGTCAGAAAGCTTATCGCAGAAAGAGGAGTGAAAAAGCATCCCAGCACCTCGTTAAGAGTGGAAATACTTGAACCTGTCAGAACTGCAAGGGTTGACACGACCGATTCCTTTGCCGTAAAGCCTGAGATCAAGGCTGTTGATATTCTCCAGTCGCCAAAGCCAAGAGGTATAAATAGCGGAGAAATGCTTCGTCCTATCACAGCAAGAATACTGTCAGAGCTGTCCGAAACGACGTTCAGCCGCAGGTCAAAGCTTTGTAAAAACCATATTATAATTGTTGCCACGAAAATAACCGTAAATGCCTTCTGTATGAAATCCTTTGCTTTATCCCACATCAGCATAGCAACGCTTTTCGTCGATGGCAGACGGTAATTCGGCAATTCCATTACAAAGGGTACGGGCTTGCCCCTGAACATAGTTTTGTTCATAATAAGTCCGCATAATATCCCAACGATAATTCCACCGAGATAGAGCGATATCATAACGAGAGCCTTATATTTGCTGAAAAAAGCCTGCGTGAAAACGGCATATATAGGTAGCTTTGCACTGCAGCTCATATATGGGGTAAGATATATCGTCATCCTTCGGTCACGCTCCGAGGAGAGCGTCCTCGTCGCCATAATAGCGGGAACGCTGCAGCCGAATCCGATAAGCATAGGTACAAAGGAACGTCCCGAAAGTCCGATCCTTCGCAGCAGCTTATCCATTACAAAAGCAACTCTTGCCATATAGCCGCTGTCCTCAAGCATAGACAGGAAGAAGAACAGCACTACTATTATCGGCAGGAAGCTTAAAACACTTCCGATTCCGGAAAAAATCCCGTCAATGATAAGACTGTGGACGACCGGGTTGAGTCCGTAAGCGGTCAGCGCCTTATCTGCGGCATTTGTTACATGATCAATGCCAAGGCTTAAAAGGTCGCTTAAAAATGCCCCGAAAACGTCAAAGGTCAGCCAGAATATCAACAGCATTATCAGTATAAAAACAGGTATCGCAGGATATTTTCCCGTAAGCACTCTGTCTATCCTCACGCTTCTTGCGTGTTCCTTGCTTTCGTGACATTTTACGACAGTTTCCGCACATACAGCCTCAATGAACGTGTATCTCATATCTGCAAGGGCAGCATTTCGGTCAAGTCCTGTTTCTGATTCCATTTCGGTAACGCTATGCTCGATCATATCACGTTCATTTTCATTTATTCCAAGCTTTTCCACTATGTAAGGATCCTGTTCCACAAGCTTGGTTGCCGCAAATCGGGGAGAGATGCCCACAGCGGCGGCGTGATCTTCGATAAGATGTGTAACAGCGTGGATACATCGGTGAACAGCTCCGCTGCAGAAGTCCTTTTTAGTCGGAAGAAGTTTTTTTGAAGCAGTGCTGTAAATCGTTTCAATAAGCTCGTCAACACCCTCGTTTTTTGCTGCACTTATTGCAACAACAGGTATTCCGAGGCTTGACGACAGCTTTTCAACGTCAATTGTGCCGCCGTTACTGCGAACCTCGTCCATCATATTCAATGCAAGTACAGTCGGGATATTCATTTCCAAAAGCTGTAGTGTCAGATAAAGATTTCGTTCAATGTTTGTAGCGTCAACAATGTTGATTATTGCGTCAGGCTTCTTTTCGGTGAGAAAATCACGGGTAACTATTTCCTCGCTTGTGTAGGGACGGATAGAATAAATGCCGGGTAGGTCAACCACTTCGCAGTTTTTTAACCCACGCACACTTCCCGATTTGCTGTCAACCGTAACACCGGGAAAATTGCCGACGTGTTGGTTTGAGCCCGTCAGCTGATTAAAAAGAGTAGTCTTGCCGCAGTTCTGATTTCCTGCAAGAGCGAATATCATTTAATTTTCCCCCTTTTCATTATTAATGGGGATAATATCAATAAGTCGAGCGTCATCAAGACGGATAGTAAGCTCATATCCACGGAGAAAAAGCTCGATCGGATCGCCCATCGGAGCTACCTTTCTTATCATAACTTTGGTTTTTGGGATAAGTCCCATATCAAGCAGACGGCATCGCAAAGCACCCTCGCCCCCTACAGCGGAGATGATTGCGAAACATCCTGTTTCAAGTTCATCAAGTGTCATATTCATTTTCCTTTTACTTAAGTATACACATACAATTATATTCCTTAAGTATTTTATTGTCAATCACATATTATGTAAAAATTATGTTTTTTCTTGCAAATGCTTTCAAGCTGTGCTATAATCAAAATGTAATTCTTTTCGGAGGAAAATATTATGAAGCTTTCGGTTTTTTATCATCATATACTTGAAGCCGCTGAACAGCGTGGAATGAGCGCTGCGGAAGTGCTTTCCGCTGTGCGTGAGCTTGGGATAGAATATCTTGAATTTGACATAGGAGATCTGCGCTCCGATGAAACGGCAGGGCTTGTAAGAAACTCAGGATTTAAAATATCATCTGTTTACGGAAGATATGATTTTGTAAATAACAATGACCTGAGCGAAGCGTTTTATCATTGTGACAGAGCGGCTGAGCTTGGTGCGGAAGGAATAATGCTTATTCCCGGATTTTATTCCTCAAATGAGAAAATGGACGATGAAAAAAACAAGGTATTTTCATCTATGAGAGCGGTCTGTGAATATGCGGATAAAAAAGGTCTTATCCCGACGATAGAGGATTTTGACGATTTCAGGAGCTGCACCTCCGTTTCGGAAAGAATGCTCGAAATGGTTGAAAATGTACCATTCTTAAAGGTTACATTTGATACGGGAAATTTTATGTATAGTGCAGAATCGGAAATATATGCCTTTGAAAGGCTTAAATCATATATAGTTCACGTTCATTGCAAGGATAGAAGTATGACTCCCGATGAACGCTGTGAAATGAAATGTGCTGTCGATGGAACGGAGATGTACTCCTGCGCTGTGGGTGAAGGCTGTATCGCCGTTTCACAGATAATCGCAGAATTGAGCACAAATGGTTATGACGGAATATTTACAATAGAGCATTTCGGTGTTTATGACCAGCTTGACTTTATAAAAAGATCTGCAGAAAATATAAGGGGAGCGGTATTATGATAAGAGTGAACGTATGGAATGAATATGTCCACGAAAGGGAATATGAAGGGATCGCAAAAATTTATCCGAAAGGAATCCACGGCTGTATTGCGGATTTTCTTTCTGAAAATGACGATATTTCGGTTAAAACAGCAACACTTGATATGGATAATCAGGGTATTTCCGAGGAAATGCTGAAAAATACAGATGTCCTTATCTGGTGGGCACACGCCCGGCATGATGATATCTCCGATGAAAATGTCCGTATGATTCATAACGCTGTACTTGGAGGAATGGGTCTTATAGCTTTGCATTCCGCTCATTACTCGAAAATTATGAAGGCTCTTACGGGTACAACAATGTCGCTCAGCTGGAGAAATAATGACAGCGAAGCTTTAAAATGCGTACTCCCGAATCATCCGATATCACAGGGAATTGCAGAGAATATTGTTATTCCGCATGAGGAAATGTACGGCGAACCGTTTGATATTCCAAGACCCGATGATGTTATCTTTGAGGGTACGTTCAGTAGGGGAGAGCGTTTCAGAAGCGGTGTTACTTTTTTGAGAGGATATGGGAAAATTTTTTATTTCCAGCCTGGGCATGAGGAATATCCTGTTTATCATATGCAGGAAATACAGAAAATTATTACAAATGCCGTTCGCTGGGCATATTCACCAAAAGCACTGGGAAAGCTGCCCGAATGTCATGAAATAAAGTGATTTTTTAAAATATTATAAGAAAATGCAAAAAAAGACTTGACAAATGACCTTTGATCGTGGTAAAATGGTATTACCTCTTGCAGAGGTCTATTTTTTGTGCCATAAAATATTCGGCACAGGATCTCTCGACAAAAAAAGTATAACTGGTTTGTTATATTGTAAAATTGCCATAGAGGGAGGCACAGGGACTGAGGTTCCTGCGAAATCGAAACGTTCTCTGGAATGAGAGCATTTAATAGGAGGTGCCGATATGAGAGTAAAGGTAACATTGGCCTGCACAGAGTGCAAACAGCGTAACTACAATACCAAGAAGAACAAGAAGAATGATCCGGACAGACTTGAAATGAATAAGTATTGTAAGTTCTGCAAGAAGCATACTCTTCACAAGGAAACCAAGTAAGGGAGAGGTGTGAAAATGGCTGAAAGCAAAAATAATCATGCAAATAAGTCGTCCAAACAGTCCTTAGTTGCGCAGGCTGAAGCCAAGGCTGATAAGATTGTCAAGGATAATGCCAAGGCAAAGGCCAAGGGACAGAAAAAGCCTAACGGTATCGTTAAGTTTTTCAAGGATCTTAGGGGCGAGATCAAAAAGGTTGTATGGCCGAGCAAGAAAAAGGTCGTCAATAATACCGCGGTTGTGCTTGTTGCAATGTGCGTATGCGGTATAGTAATCTGGGGAATCGACAGCGGACTTGCCGCTCTGTTCAAGCTTAGTCTTGGTGCATAAGCGACTTGAAAGGAAGATAGAAGAATGTCAGAAGCTGCAAAATGGTATGTCATTCACACCTATTCAGGTTATGAGAACAAGGTGAAAGATACTATCGATAAGGTTGTCGAAAACCGTAACCTGCGTGAGCTTATTCCTTTGGTATGTATCCCGACTGAACATGTTAAGGAGATCACCGAAGCAAATAGGGAGCGTGAGGTTGAAAGAAAGATTTTTCCGGGCTATGTGCTTGTGAAAATGATCCTGACTGATGATTCCTGGTATGTCGTGCGTAACGTGCGCGGCGTGACTGGATTTGTCGGACCTGGATCAAAGCCGGTTCCGCTTACAGATAAAGAGGTTGCCGCACTTGGTGTTGATGTTAATGAAACAGTTGTTGAGATCAAGATCAAGGTTGGAGATAACGTAAAGATAACCTCAGGAACGATGGAAGGCTTTGTAGGCGAGGTTAAGAGCGTTAATACCGAGGATATGACTGTAGATGTTTCGGTATCAATGTTCGGAAGAGAAACTCTTGCAACCCTTGAAATATCAAAGGTTGTAAAGAACGATGAATATTGATTTTATCGTAAAAGCATAAATTGTATGGATCCATAAAGGATTCTTCTATATTACGGAGGTGCATTTATTATGGCACAGAAAGTTGTTGGCTTAATTAAGCTTCAGATCGCTGCAGGTAAGGCTACTCCTGCTCCCCCTGTTGGTCCTGCTCTCGGTCAGCACGGTGTAAACATTATGGCGTTTACAAAAGAATTTAACGAGAGAACTAAGAATGATATCGGTCTTATTATCCCTGTTGTAATTACAGTATATGCAGATCGTTCCTTTACATTCATCACAAAGACTCCTCCTGCAGCTGTTCTTATCAAGAAGGCAATCGGTCTTGAAAGCGGTTCTGGAGTTCCTAATAAGACAAAGGTTGGCAAGATCACCAAGGAGCAGATCCGCAAGATCGCTGAAACAAAGATGCCTGACCTTAACGCTGCTGATATTGATTCTGCTATGAGCATGATCGCAGGTACAGCTCGTTCCATGGGCGTTGAAGTTGTTGACTGATCGAATAAAAACTGAATTTTTCTTCGCTGCTATGGTGGGAGGAACATTCCGCTACAAGTCCCGATCCTGATGGGACAGCCCTATTATAGGGATCACCACTTAAAGGAGGATAATTAATAATGAAACACGGTAAAAAATATAACGAAAGCGTAAAGCTTGTTGACAGCACAAAGCTTTATGAAACAGCTGAAGCGCTTGATCTTGCTTGTAAGACTGCAAAGGCTAAATTTGATGAAACAATTGAGGTCCATATCCGTCTGGGCGTTGACTCACGTCATGCTGACCAGCAGGTAAGAGGCGCAGTTGTTCTTCCTAACGGAACCGGTAAAAAGGTAAGAGTTTGCGTATTCTGCAAGCCTGAAAAGGAAGAGGCTGCTAAGGCAGCAGGTGCTGATTACGTTGGCGCTGATGATCTTGCACAGAAGATCCTCAAGGAAAACTGGATGGATTTCGACGTTCTTATCGCTTCACCCGATATGATGGGCGTTGTTGGTAAGCTCGGTAAGGTTCTCGGTCCTCGCGGACTTATGCCGAACC
>CAZUDC010000019.1:0-16690 GCA_964619105.1 uncultured Ruminococcus sp. | reverse complement strand
ATCTGCTTCTGAGTCAGCGTCTTTTTCGTAATCGTCCTACATATAAAAAAACCGGACAATCCCCAGCATAAAACTTACCCTGCAAAGGTGTGCCTTTTAATTTTTCGTATCCTTGTATCAAACTCTGCAAGATTATTTCAAGAAATCTAAGTGACGCAAGCTTCTTCTGAAATTCCTCAAGCCTTTTTGCTTGACATTCACTTGCTTTAATTCCTTGATAGTTTTAAATTCCTCACGCAAATCGTCAAGAAAAAGAGGATCGATCACCTTATGTATATTCTCTATCGAGGTATAGTGCATACAGCCCTTACGTCTTGTTTCGGGATTTAATGTGCTTTCAAAAACCGCACCGAAAATTGTAGGGCTTATCATACTCCAATCAAAATCCTCGCTTGCATTTTTCAGAAGCAGTTCAACTATTTCCTCATCAAATTGCGGTATATCTATATCTCCTGAAAAAAGTCCGCCGTTTACATACGGAAATTTCGTAACCAATGCATCATCATATGAATCTCTTTTTTTCATGCTTTTTATCAAGTATTCTGAAAAGCTCTGTCAAAGCCTTGCGAACGTCCTTTGCAGCATATTCCTTTAAATAATCATGGAACATATCGCGTCTGCCGAAGATCCCTGCGTCCTCCTCATAAAGGCAGAATACAAGACGAATGCAAAGCTTATTAAGGCTATACAGATCCTCTACCGAACTGGGGTTATGATAATACTTTAATATCGCATTATACAGCTTGCCGACGATTTCGCCCGCCTGCAAGGAAACCTCCATTTCCTTTTTTATATGCTCGCTTTCCGTATCTACAAGGAATTGCAAACGATGATATTCCTGCGGTAAGTCTTTAAGAAAGATCTGTTCAGGCTCACCCTTTGGTTTTTCCATATCATAAACGAGAAATTCACTGAAATTGCAAACTATGATCCAGCGTGGACGCTTTGAATATCCGAGTTCATTACCATAGCGTTTAGCTTGCTCAAACGGTGTAAGGAAAGAACCGTCTGACTGCTTGGTACATTTGCTTAAATTCTTATCCTGTGTTTTCTGTTCAATCAGAACGTGCGCAGCTTCGATAAAACGTCAATATATGGTGTATGGTCAAGCATAACCGGATCCTCGAATGATATAAACTCGGCGATATTTTTAACACCGTAAACATATTCAAGCAAATCTATCCAGAATTTCTGCGATTCGCCCTTTTCGCAGCCTTTATCCTTCTAATATTCAGCAAATTTTTCAGCCGCTTTTCTTTGTTCCTTAGCGTTCATTTTTTTCTTTCATACTCAAAGTAAGTTATAACATCTCCGCATATTCATCTCTGAATATTCAACACCCTTTGAAAACAGCTTTGCACCGTTTATTTTATCCGTTTTAGTCAGCTTTCCATTTTCGTAAAAATAAACTCCCCAAAAAAGCTTTATTGCCGATATCCCGAAAAGTGCAAAATACACCTTTGAAACGATATCTCCATCAGAAAGTGCCTCGGTCAGATGCCTGTAAAGAAAGTATTCAGCAATATTGCACAGCTCATCATCTGCGGAAAGATCCGTTCTGAATTTATTTTCCTCAAGCCTTTGCACCATTTCATTCCATTCATCGGAAACGCTTTCCATTTTTCGGAGCAAAGCAATAACCTCATCATTCTGCATTTTATCAACTACAAAATTATAGTCCGAATAGCTCTGCTTTATATCATAATTACCGTCAGCAAGCATATCCTGCATTTCTATCGCCAGGGCGCAGCATTTTCTTACAGCAACAAATGGCTCTCCGCAACACAAGTCGAAAAGCCTATCTCTTATTTCAATTATTGCTCTTTCGATCGGTTCATCGGGCAGATTTTCACCGTATGAAATATACGAGCTTTCTTCAAGAATAAGCTCTGCGGCGGCTTCACAGCATAATCCGACACCTATTTCCGTTCTGTCAGAAAAAAAGCTGCGGAATCTCGGATGATCGGTACAGATCCCACAGAGAGCGTTTTCTCCGAGCGTCAAATAAATATCGCAAAGCCTTGAAGTATTTAAAAAAGGACATCTCTCGTACTCTGTAAGCCTGAAAAAGGAAATACCTTCGTTTTCCGCAATACTATTTTTAAGTCTTTCACCGAATGAGCCATTGACGGAGCGGTATTTTTCAAGCGTTGCTCCGTCAATGTCGATTTCCCAGCCCTTACAGCAGGTATCGGTGCATTTATCCGCAATACAGCGGAATTCTTTATAATATTCAGGGAAATACAGCATTTTTTTACAGCCCCTTGCAGGTTTTTGAATATAATATAAATGAAAGAAGCACGCAAATTATCTGTGCGGCATTAACTGAAAGCGTAAATCCGAATGCAAGCTTGAAAACGATAAGATCGAGAACCAGCGGACTGCCCGTATCAAGACCGACTGACAAGGTATATGCAAGCCACGACAGATACGGCACGCCCTCGCATATGCTTCCGAGTATTGTTCCCAAAAGAATGCCTGCAAGCAGGAAAAATAGGAACGCTATTGTTCGTTTTAAACCACTGCTCATATTTTTATCACTCCTTTGCTGTCAGCTTGCTGAATACAAGTCCGCAGAGAAGCCAGAACAACGGTGCGGCAAGCACGGAGCTGAAGCTGAAAAAGCTTTGGATCACATATGCTGTAATTGCTGTAAACAGGGCAATATTGAGCCAATCGACATTTTTTACAGCTTTTTTGAAAGCAATTTTTATCGTTGCTCCAAGGAAAATTATATAAGCGGTAAGTGCAGGTATACCCCTTGTTGCGGCGATATAAAGAAATTCATTATAGCTTCTGTCTATTGAGCATAATACAAGCTCACTGTCACTGACCTGGTATTTTGCAAGCAGATCGGGACCTATTCCAAGTATCGGGTGGTCCTTGATGTAATGAAGACTTCTTTCCAGTCCGATCTCATAAAGCGGCTGGTCGTTTGTATATGAATAGGAAAGAACGATAAAAAGCCTGAAATAAGCGTCATAATATGCGATTGCCTTATCTCTTATGTATATGCCCTGAAATATCCATATCAATGTAAAAATCACAGCCATACCGACTGCCGCTCCTGCATAGCGGTAAACAGCCTTATCCGAAACAGCTTTTCTTGAAGCAAACGCCTTGACCGTGATTATAATAAATGCCGCAGACATACCTACTATCGGCACAATTGACGAGGTGAAAAAGCCTGCAAGCCAGAAAAGAAGCGAAGAAGCAAGATAAGTATTAGCTCTGATATTATTTACCTCAAAAACTGCTCCTGAAAGTCCAATTGCAAAAACGATAGTAAGGAACGAGCCGAAAACTATCGGATTTTCGGAAAGTCCGCTTGAAAGCATAACGTCCTTTAAAGCAAGCGTCGGAAGATCGGCAAAGTTAGGCATAAAGCGAAGTGCGGGAATATGCTGAAAAACCGCAAACAGCGACTGAACTACACCTGCGGCAACCATAACATCTGCAATTACACGGATAGTTTTTTTCCTTGTAACGCAAGCTGCAAGGCAGAATATTCCCCAATATGCCAATAATGAAAGCAGTCCCTCATAACGTCCTATTTCTCCCGAAAGGGCAGTGTTTATGATCTCGCTCGGTTCCGCAAAAGAATCGGAACGAAGCACTGCGCCATAATAGGAAACAAACGCCCATATTGCCATAAAAGTGACTATCCACAAAAACTTTTCCTTTTTAAATGAAAGAGTACCCTTTATCATTGCGATAAGGAAGAAAAGTATTGCGGCAAAGCCTGTAAAATAAAGTCCGGCACTCATAAAAACAGGCGAAGCACCCATTCCATAGACAATAAAGCCGACTATCTGCGGAATTATCACGCAAAATGCCAACACAGGCATTATCAGACTTTGGAGCGTTTCCTCTCTCATATTGAGGATAAAATTTGATTTTTCAGTCGTTCCGAAAATGGTTTTCGGCTGCTTTTTTTTGTTTTGATTCTCCATAACAAACCTCCGATAGAAAAAAATCCCTGCGTAAAATTCTCCGCAGGGATAAGGCTGACCCTTTTGGATCAACAAATTATTTAGCGTATTCAACTACACGGCTTTCACGGATAATATTGATCTTGATCTGTCCAGGATAATCCATTTCGTCCTCAATTCTCTTGGCAATATCCCTTGCAACGATAACCATTTTTTCATCGTTGATCTTATCGGGATAAACCATGATACGAACCTCGCGTCCTGCCTGAATAGCGAAGGATTTTTCCACTCCTTCATAGGAGCAGCAGATTTCCTCAAGCTTTTCAAGACGCTTGATGTAGTTTTCGTAATTTTCGCTTCTTGCACCCGGTCTTGCCGCAGAAATTGCGTCAGCCGCCTGAACAAGAGCCGCAACAACGGAGTGTATTTCAACATCGCCGTGGTGAGCCTCAACTGCGTGGATAACCTCGGGGCTTTCCTTATACTTACGGCAGACGTCAACACCGATCTGAACGTGTGAACCCTCGATCTCATAGCTCAAAGCCTTACCGATATCGTGAAGCAGTCCAGCTCTGCGTGCAAGATTTGCGTCAACTCCAAGCTCGGAAGCCATAATTCCCGCAAGATGAGCGACCTCGATGGAATGGTTAAGTACATTCTGACGGTATGATGTTCTGTAATGAAGTCTGCCAAGCAGACGAACAAGCTCATGATTAAGACCATGCACATTCGTTTCAAGGACAGCTCTGTCGCCCTCCTGCTTCATAATATGCTCAACCTCGCGGCGAGCCTTATCAACCATTTCCTCAATGCGTGATGGGTGAATTCTTCCGTCTGCGATGAGCTTTTCAAGCGCAATTCTTGCAACCTCACGGCGAGCCTGATCGAAGCAGGAAAGTGTGATAGCCTCAGGAGTATCATCGATAATAAGGTCAACGCCTGTAAGCGTTTCGAGAGCCTTGATATTTCTGCCCTCACGTCCGATAATTCTGCCCTTCATTTCATCATTCGGCAAAGGCACTACCGAAACTGCCGATTCGGAAACCTGATCCGCCGAGCATTTTGAAATTGCAAGTGAAATAAGATTTCTTGCCTTTTCCTCGCATTCGTCCTTCAGCTGCTGTTCATAGGATTGGATTTTGAGAGCCTTTTCATGAACAAGCTCATTTTCAAGCATTGAAAGAAGATGCTCCTTAGCCTGCTCCATCGTAAACTGGGAAATTTTTTCGAGTATTTCCATCTGCGATTTTTTGATAGTATCGGCTTCTTCAAGCTTTTCCTCTGCCTGCTTGATCTTCTTCTGAAGCATCTCGTCCTTTTTTTCAAGGCTGTCATTCTTCTTATCGAGGTTATCTTCCTTCTGCTGTATCCTTCTTTCCTGACGGGAAATTTCGTTTCTGCGTTCCTTAAGCTCCTTTTCAAGCTCGTCACGGCTTTTCTGAATTTTCTCCTTAGCGTCTAAAAGAACGGTTTTCTTTTGATTTTCCGCCTCCGTCTTTGCTGCCTCAACGAGCCTTTCGGCTTCCTTTTCAGCTG
Source organism: uncultured Ruminococcus sp. (assembly GCA_964619105.1). GTDB lineage: Bacteria > Bacillota > Clostridia > Oscillospirales > Ruminococcaceae > UMGS363. The sequence goes on along the minus strand of CAZUDC010000019.1, from coordinate 11,222 downwards.
AACCTATTGCTGCTTCTGCCTGCTTTTTGCGGTGATTTATTCCTACATAGAAGAATATACCGCCGCCGATGCCGAAGCCTGCTATAAGTGCAATGACAGCTGCAATGATGACTGATGTGTCCAAATTCTTGACCTCCCCATTAAAAATAAATATCGCTCGGAAGATCTGAAAAGAGGATTTCACACAAGATATCGAATAAAATATTTACAAAAGCTATAGTGTGTTTTTACCGATAATTTACAGCAATAAATACCTGAAATTAATATCCGATTATTATCCTCAAATGTTAAATTTCGCTACATAACGTATAATTTTATAAATTAAATACCCTCTGTAAAAAATAACCCAACTCCGCATGGGAGCTTAAAAGTGATAATTAATATATGAAACCTCTATTCATCATAATAGAGCGAGTAAAATTGAACTGCAATTTATTTTTAAGAGAACATGATCGTCTTAGCTGAAACGTTTAAGTCGGTACGCTGTTCCCTTTATTACAAACCTGCAATCGAACTGCAAGCAATTGCATTTACCTTATTATTGTAATATAAAACTTGCTCATTGTCAAGGTTATTTTATCATTTTCACACTTTTTAATAATAAAAAACCGAATTTACTGTGAAAAAAGACGGTTGACAAAAAAATAAAAGTGTGGTAACATAATCTATAACACGTTGATAAAGGAAGGCAATACTCAACAGTGAGCTTACAGAGAGCTGCGGTCATCGGCTGTAATCCGCGGCAGGCTTCAGAGCTTTGCACACCACCTTTTGAGTGCGTTTAGCAAACGCCGCAGGTCTGCGTTAAAGGCAATTAATGAGGTGTACTTGTTTCTGAGTGCATAAATTAGGGTGGAACCACGGTTATTATCGTCCCTGATGCTTAAATTAAGCGTCAGGGCGTTTTTATTTTCCATTGCAAGGGAATAATATAATGAACTGACAAAAAAAACGGAGGTATATAAAATGATAAAGCTTACACTTAAGGACGGCAGTATCAGAGAATGTGAAAAGGGTTCTTCCGCTGCCGAGGTTATCAAGGGTATCGGAATGGGTCTTTACAAGGCTGCCTGCGCAGTAAGGCTTGGCGGCAGGGTATGCGATATCCGCACAAAAATTGAAGAGGACTGCGAGCTTGAGGTTCTCACATTTGATACTGAGGACGGTAAGAGAGCTTTCAACCATACCGCTTCTCATATTCTTGCACAGGCTGTAAAGCGTCTTTACCCCGAGGTTAAGCTTGCGATCGGACCATCTATTCAGGACGGCTTTTATTACGATTTTGACGCTCCCAAGGCATTCACTCCCGATGATCTTACAAAAATCGAGGCAGAAATGAAAAAAATTGCCAAGGAGGGCATAGAGCTTGAAAAATTTGAGCTTTCTCCCGATGAAGCAATGAAAAAGCTTGAGGAAATGGGTGAACCTTATAAGGTTGAGCTTTGCAGGGAACACGCAGATAAGGGTGAGCCTATTTCATTCTATAAGCAGGGCGAATTTATCGATCTTTGCGCAGGTCCTCATCTTGCTTCAACCGCTCCCGTAAAGGCTGTAAAGCTTCTTTCCTGCACAGGTGCATACTGGAGAGGTGATTCCAAGGGTAAACAGCTCTGCCGCGTTTACGGAACTGCATTCCCCAAGGCAAGCGAGCTTGAAGCATTTCTTGCGGCAAGAGAGGAAGCGCAGAAGCGTGACCACAACAAGCTTGGACGTGAGCTTGAATACTTTACAACAGTTGATTATATCGGACAGGGACTTCCTATTCTTCTTCCAAAGGGTGCAAAGGTTATCCAGACGCTCCAGCGTTGGGTTGAGGATGTTGAGGCTTCAAAGGGCTGTCTGCTCACAAAAACTCCATATATGGCAAAGCGTGAGCTTTACAAGGTTTCGGGACACTGGGATCACTACCTTGACGGTATGTTCGTCCTTGGCGACCCTAATGACGAAGAAAAGGAATGCTTTGCTCTCCGTCCTATGACCTGCCCGTTCCAGTATCAGGTTTTCCTCAACCGTGCAAGAAGCTACCGTGATCTTCCTATGCGTCTGACGGAAACATCAACACTTTTCAGAAATGAGGATAGCGGCGAAATGCACGGACTTATTCGTGTGCGTCAGTTCACGATCTCCGAGGGACATTATATTCTCCGCCCCGAACAGCTTGAGGAAGAATTCAAGGGCTGTCTTGAGCTTGCAAAGTATATGCTTGATACCGTAGGACTTCTTGAGGACTGCACATTCCGCTTCTCGCAGTGGGATCCTGCTAACCCGAAGAATAAGTACGAGGGTACTGCTGAACAGTGGGAACACGCACAGAATGCAATGGAAAAGATACTCAATGACCTTGATGTAGATTATACTATCGGTATAGATGAGGCTGCTTTCTACGGTCCTAAGCTTGATATTCAGTATAAAAACGTGTTCGGCAAGGAAGATACACTTGTTACAATTCAGATCGATATGCTTCTTGCTGAAAAATTCGGAATGGAATATACTGACGTTGACGGCAAAAAACGCAGACCTTATATCATTCACAGAACCTCGCTCGGCTGCTATGAACGTACACTTGCTTACCTTATTGAAAAATATGCGGGTGTTCTTCCTCTCTGGCTTGCTCCGGAGCAGGTGAGAGTTCTCCCGATCGGTGAAGCACATCAGGCTTATGCACAGGAAATTGCTGACAGGATAACTACTCACGGAATGAGGGTATCTGTTGACAAGCGTGACGAAAATATCGGTACAAAGATCAAGGCTTCACGTCTTGAAAGAATCCCTTATACATTGATAATCGGCGATAAGGAAATGGAAAATAAATCTGTTACTGTCCGTTCAAGAAAAGAGGGAGAGCTTCCTGACGTTAAGGTTGACGAAGCGCTCGCAAAGATCTTTACGGAGAATGACACTAAAGCGAAATAATGTAACACCAATAAAATACAGGATTTTATCAGAATAAATAAAGCTGCCATGCGAAGTATTTTTCGTATGGCAGCTTTTATGGTATTGCCGGATCATTTCACTGTATGCCAGCCGTCAATTTCTGAACGCATCAACGCTCCGAATATTCTTTCACGAGTACCCTTTGATTTCCTTTCAAGCTCATTGATAAGGCATTTGGTATCTTCTCTGGCAGTTTTTTTATCGGCAGGACAGACACTTTTTGTAACGGGGAGAGAGGTCTTTTCTGCGGCAGAGCGTATTTCCTTTTCCTCCGCAAGCACAAGTGGACGGATTATGGTAATATCTCCATCGTCGAGCATACAGACGGGAGGAAAACATCCTATCCTGCCCTCCAGCGTCAAGTTCATCATAAAGGTTTCAAGAACATCATCCTTATTATGACCGAGAGCAAGCTTATTACAGCCAAGCTCCCTTGCCGTACTAAGCAATGCCCCTCTTCTCATTCTTGAACAGAGGCTGCAGGGATTTGATTCCTTTCTCACATCGAAAACGATCTCACCGATATGAGTTGAAATCACGTTGTATTTGACGTTAAGTCTGTCGCAAAGCTTTGAAATCTCCGTGCAGTTCATAGCCTTTCCTCCGAAATTCGGATCAATTGAGACTGCTGTGACATCAAAATCAATGCCGATAAAATCACGCAGCTTTGCAAGAGCATACAGCAACACAAGGCTGTCCTTTCCACCTGAAACTCCGACAGCGATATTGTCGCCGTCGGAAATCATTTCAAAGCTGTTGACAGCCTTGCGTATAAGTCCAAGTATTCTTTGCATTACTTTGTAATATTACCGTGAGAAAGCTCGGTAAGGTAAGCGTTGATAAAGCCGTCAAGGTCGCCGTCCATAACCGCCTGAATATTACCGTTTTCAAAGCCTGTGCGGTGATCCTTTGCAAGGGTATAGGGCATAAATACATAGGAACGTATCTGAGCGCCCCATGCAATTTCTTTCTGAATGCCTTTGATATCCTCGATTTTTTCAAGATGCTCCCTTTCCTTGATCTCAACAAGCTTGGACATAAGCATTTTCATAGCGTAATCCTTATTCTGATACTGGCTTCTCTGCGTCTGACAGGAAACAACAATGCCTGTCGGAAGGTGCGTAAGACGTACAGCTGATGAGGTCTTGTTTACCTTCTGACCGCCTGCACCGGATGCGCGGTAAAAGTCAATTTCAAGATCCTCGGGACGTATTTCGATATTTGTATCAGCTTCACTCATTTCGGGCATTACCTCAAGCGACGCAAATGACGTATGACGTCTTCCCGATGAATCGAAGGGGGAAACACGGACAAGTCTGTGAACTCCCGATTCCGACTTGGTAAAGCCGTAAGCATTAAGACCCTCAATGAGGATAGAAGCGGATTTCAGACCTGCTTCATCGCCGTCAAGATAATCAAGAGTAGTCACCTTGAAGCCGTGGCTTTCCGCCCACATATTGTACATTCTGAAAAGCATTGAAGCCCAGTCCTGTGCTTCTGTACCGCCAGCACCTGCGTGGAAGGTGAGAATTGCATTTTTGCTGTCATATTCACCTGTGAGCAGAGTAGAGAGCTTAACTGCTTCAAGCTCCTTTTTGAAATGGTTTGCGTCCGATTTGATTTCCTGAACGACCTCGTCCTCTTCCTGTGCGTCCTCTTCAAGAGTAAGCTCTATCATTGTAATGGTATCTTCAAGCTTTGCGTTGAGCTTGTTATAGCTGTCGATCGTTGCCTCGTGACGCTTTATCGTCTGCATTACCTTCTGTGAATTTTCAATATCGTCCCAGAAGCCGTCCTTGCCCGACGCTTCCTGAAGCTCGGCAATTTCAGCTCTTGCCTTATCAATATTGAGTATATTGTAAAGCTCCTTCATTTCGGTACGATAATTTTCAAGTTCAACCTTTAATTCTTCGAGTAAAAGCATAAAAATCTCCTTTTTCGTATTTATTTTAAACAATTCCACCGTATATTTCAGCGACCTCGGGCGAAAGTCCGTCACCCGATCTCATTGTAAGACTCGGCATGACCTCCATAAAGGGTTTTCCGCCAAGTCTGCCCTCAATCAGGAACAGCCATGGAGCAGAATTATTGTCCTTGGCAACAAAACGCAGTCTTTTCGGTTCAATGTTGTTATTTTTCATTGCCGATATGACATCTGCAAGCCTTTCGGGACGGTTGCAAAGACATAATCTTCCGCCGAATTTAAGAAGCTCCGAGGCTGCCTTGCAAACATCGTTTATATTGCACATTATCTCGTGCCGAGCTATCCTCTGAGCTTCGCCGAGACTTTCTATTCCTGCATTTGTTGCCTTATATGGGGGATTGCAGGTAACTATATCGAATGAAGCCTTAGGTACTTTGTTTCCAAGCCCCTTTAAATCGCCAAGCACCGGAATAAGACCGTCAAGTTGATTATTTTCGACTGTTATGTTAAGCTGTTCTATTGCCTGCTCCTGAATATCAATTCCATAAACAAGCTTTGATTTTTTTCTTATTTTGATAAGTACGGCGATAATTCCACAGCCTGTTCCAAGATCGCATACCATATCCTTCTGCCTTGCCTGCGCAAAATCTGCGAGCAGAAAAGCGTCTGTGCCGAATTTATGCTCGGGAGAAACGTATATATCAACTTTTTTGTCATTTTTTTCTGTTGACGTCAGCGTAAGCTTTTCAAATTTTTCTGCCGCTTTTTCTGGCATCATTATCCAACCATCACCTTTCCTATCGGACAGACCTCGTTTTTATTACTATGCCTGGTATTCATTGAAATGCTAAGCGCAAGCGATACGGGACCGACTCGTCCGATAAACATTACAACAGCAAGTATTATCCTTGAAACAGCGGAGCATTTTGCGGTAACGCCTGCCGTAATACCTGTTGTGCATATCGCAGAGGTTACTTCAAATGCAACGTCAAGACCCGAAATATCTGGGTTGATGTTATATATTGTAATAGAAGAAATAATGATAAGGAATGCGAATATTACCGAAACTGCAACGGCTCTGTAAACCGTTTGATGTTCGATTTTTCTGCCCATTACAATGGTATCGGAGCGGCCCGAAAGCACGCACCATATCGTCATAAGTATTATTGCAACAGAGGTAAGCTTTATGCCGCCGCCTGTTGAACCAGGAGCCGCACCAATGAACATGAAAAATATGGAAAAAATCTTTGTCATAGGAGTAAGATTAGCCGTATCAAGCGAATTGAAGCCTGATGAACGGAGCGTTCCCGAAAGGAAAAAGCTGTTGCCAAGCTTATAAAGGAAGCTTTTGCCCTCGAAGGTATAAGGATTGCTCCATTCGGTTATAAGAGTGATGATAACTCCTGATACGATCAATATTGCTGTTGTTACAAGAACAAGCTTTGACTGAAAGGCAAGCTTTTTATTTTTTCTGTATTCAAAGAGATCCGTCCAGACAACAAAGCCTAAGCTTCCTGCTGTTGTTATCAGTGGAATCACGATAAGCGTTACCGGATCGGAGCTGAAATTTCTAAGGCTCATATACGGTTCACTGACAGAACCGAGAACATCAAAGCCTGCGTTGCAAAATGCCGCGATTGAATGATAAACGGCAAAATAAAATCCTTTTGACCCGAATTTCGGGATATATGAAATTGAAAGCAGCAATGCTCCGACAAATTCACAGACGAGCGATATTGCAAGGATATATTTTACAAGCGATTTAACGTTGTAAAAGCCGTTGGAATTGACTGATTCAGAGGCAACCTGTATCTGATGAAGCTCTGGTTTTTTTCGTAGGAGAAAATTGAAAAAGGAAACAAAGGTAACCAGTCCAAGACCGCCTATCTGTATCATAAGCAGAATTATTATCTGACCTGCCATACTCCAGTAGCTTCCCGTATCTTCAATGGAAAGACCCGTCACACAGGTGGCGGAGGTGGCTGTAAAAAAGGCGGTAAGCGGATCGGTAAATTCACCGTTTGCTGATGAAAACGGCATCATAAGCAGCAATGCACCTACTATTATAATTGCAAGAAAGCTGATAGAGATGAGCGCCGCAGGATTAAGCTGTTTATTCTTTTGTTTAAAGGGCTGCATGATAAGACCTCATAATAAAAAATTCCAAAGCTTAGGGAAATTCCAATAAAAAGACCCTAACTACAGTATTATAACACATTCAGCCAGAATAAGCAACAGTATTTTATGAATTATTGAAGATCATGAAAAAAAGCCCTGCCTTCTATTGGAGAGCAGGGCAAAAACTATTCAAGATCATAAAGTGCTTTTACTTTTCGGAAGATGAGACACACCAGAACTCCGGATATTCCGATAACAAAGAACAGCAATGCCGCTCCCGCTCCTTTTTCTGTGCCGAACAAATTCATAAGCAGAATGCAGTCGGTCCTTTTCATAAACGGCTCAAACACGTTATCTACTAAAAATCCGCCGAGGAAATATCCCACGGGAATCGTAAAAAACTGGAGAGTGTTTCTGACCGAATATACACGTCCAAGCATTTCCTTTGGAACGTTGGTGCGGAAAATAACGTCATAATTTGCTCCCATAAGCGGAATAACTATCCAGCCAAGTATCGCTCCAATTGACCAGACAAAAGCGTTATTTCCGAAAGCAAGCAGAAAATTTTCTGTACTCATTGATATGAGAAGACAATTGCATATGACCCTTATCCTGCTCTTGGGTTTAGGGAAAAAAGTCGCTATCAGACTTCCAATAAGGGTTGCGATTCCAACGCAGCTATTGACAATGCCCAAAGCGTTTTCATTCGATTTCGAAAGTACCATCGCAGGCAATGCGGCATTATAAATCGACGCAATAAGATTTATTGCCGATAGAAAGAGTATCATCCATAGAATCCCTTTGTTGGCTTTGAGATAAACCAGTCCGCCTTTTGCCGACTGTAAAAGAGATTCATCGGTTACCGCTTTTTTAGGCGCTTCAGGAATCCTTATAAAGAAAAGCAATATCAGAAAGGCTATCGCAAAGGTTGTGAGATCAAATGCTATAACAGCTTCAATTCCTGCAAGGGAAATGACGGCTGTCGCAAAAACAGGTGTAAGGATCGATACAAGCGAATTGGAAAAAGATCTCATTCCGCTTGTTTTCTGATAATGCTGCTCGGGTGTTAGAAGTGTGCTTGCAACATCCGACGCAGGCGACTGAATGGAGTTCATAAGTCCGTTCAATGCATTAAGTATATACAAATGCCACACTGCAAGCTGATTTGTTTTTAGCAGAATAAGTGTAAAAATAGTGCAAACCGCCGCAAAGCTGTCACAGATAAGCATAACAGCCTTTTTATTCCATTTATCGCTGGCCGCACCTGCGAAAATGCTCATTATAACATACGGTGCATATGAACATACTGTCAGAAGAGAGGTCGTCAGGGCAGAACCGCTGTCCTGATAAAGCCATATCACAAGTGCAAAATTTGTCATGGCACTGCCCAATGCAGAAAATGACTGGGTAAGCCAAAGAATAATAAAATATTTAAGTTCTTTTAAGGTTTTCATAATACCTTGCTCCTTTTTTGAAAAATCATATTCAAAAATGCAAGGTATGACGGTATTGCCTTAAAGCTCCATGTAGTCCGTCATTCCTTGCATGGAGCTGAACCGGTCATAATGATCATCAATATCCCTCCGTTGACATTAATTAAATTGAAGTGAATAACCAACTATAAGAATATTATACACCATTTCAATTAAAGTTTCAATAAAAATTGAAAAATAATTAAAACAGCTGATCCTGTATATACATTCAGTGAAGTGATCTATCATATTGACCCGAATAAATACCTGACGACCGGAAACCGCATTGTTCGTTTGAATGAAGAACTGACAAGGTTTCATGAGGAAGTGCTCTGAAACCTAAACAGCGTTCACGGAGCACTGCGTATGTACCGAAGTATCCAGCCGGAAGGTGCAAACGGCATTATCAAGTGGAACAGGTCATACACCTGAGCCCGCAGAAGAGGATCAAAAGACTTAAATTTAGAAATTACGATGATTTGCTATGGTTTATATCTTCATAGCTTCCACTTAAAAAAGCTTGCAATTAAAAAATGTCACAAAATCAAAAATTTTCCACATTTTCAATACGGCAAAAGCGCTGGATTTATGCCGTTATGTTTTCTGTACCCAAAATTCAGCAGAAATAGTTAGTTTTTTCAATATGGTATAAAAAAAGCCGAAATTTTCCATGATTAGAAAGCCTCGGCTATTTGGACGCTGTTTTTTTACAGCACCTTAGTCACTTTATATAAATTTCTTTTTAAATTTTGTCTACCCTCTCGGGGAACAGTTCAGTTTTTAATAGAATCTCTTTTTGTTTCGCTTTGCAACAATAATCACTACCACAACAACAGCAATAACTACAACAGCTGCGATTATTACAATAAAAAGGACTACACTGCTTCCACTGTCTTCAGCGGAGCTGTCTGTATCTGCTGACGATGCGGACGTTGTTTCAGCTGCTTCTGTTTCGGCTGCTGTTGCTTCAGTCTCCTCGGTCTTATCCTCTGCTTCCTCAACAGGCTTTGTTTCAGCAACGGGAGGATCATAATTTGTTATCTTGACTTGAGTAACTGTGAGCTTTATTCCTCTGTCGCCGATACATACGTTATTTACCGTGGAAAGATCATCGCTTCCATACGCAAGAACCATTGCATCATAATCAAACACAGCATGTGTATCATCATATTCGACAGGAACTACCTGCGCCCAGATCTGCGGATCAACCTCATAATTCTGAAGAATAAGCTCAACCTGATGCTGACCTACAAGCTGAACCTCGCCCTCAAGCTCATATTCGACCTCTATAGTCGTATCGGGTGTAAAGCCTGCGGCATTGACCTCAGCAGCAGAATAGCTTATCGACTGACCCCACAGACCATTTGTCTGTACAGCTCTTGAAACTGACGGCTCAAAATCGGTTGGTTCAGCAAAAGCTGTAAAAGTCATACAGAATGCTGCAGCAACTCCAGCAGCGATCCCGCAAATGATTTTTTTAATTTTCATTTTCTTTTTCTCCTATCTGAAAAATTTGATCCTGACATAAGGGTAAATGCTTCATCGTATTAAAATAACCTTCGCCCATATCCAAACGCCAATAAACATACCACCATATTGTATACCAATTCAGCGCCGATGTCAACAGGATATTATTGATTTTGTTTGAATAAACAAATATAAAATTCCGAAAACGATTTAGACAAATCAATTTGTTCAATTTGAATAAAGTCGGTTTAAAACAGAAAAATGTTGACTTTTGAAAACAGCTGTGATATAACTAGAAAATTTCAGATAAGAGCAAAACACCAATCCCCCACCCCGAACTCAAACACACAACGATGCTGTCCAATATCCCTTGACGCATTTTTTACCCAAAATCAAAAAAAATTGGGAATCAGCTCTCCAAAACGGATATTTGTTCCATTTAAGTCACCGTCTATTCAGGCGGCTGAAATGAGCTATTCATAGTACCTTTTTCGCTTGACAGCAGGCGGAAGTCCTCAGTTAGCCGAGCATATCCCACAGTTGTTCCAATAGCTCATATAATACCGCCGGATCATTGTTTTCAACTGGGCTACTGTATAATTCTCGGACTTCCTGTTTTTGAAGTAAAAAGCTCTTCCTTCATTCTTGTCCACATACTCCCGCAGCGGGCACTATCGTGACATATTCCGCCTGCACTGTTCATGCTCTAAACAAATACTGCGTGTTTCAAAGCTTTCCGATACTTTTCGCTTGTGTACCGGCTGTCTTTGTCAGAATGCAGAATTGCGCCCTTTTTCCTCTGCAAGCTTTATTACTTTCTCTTTGTATTCTCGGTCATATTGCTTTGCTTGTCCCATAATATTGACAAACTCCTTTTCTTATATTATATTTTAGTGACAGGATTATGTCGAGTTTTATTATACTACATCACCTTTGGATTTCGGAAAGAACGATACAAGGGCATTGCAAAAAATTCCAGCAAGCTGAATGTACTGTTTGCGTGTGCAAATCTGTTGATGGTGGAACTTTTCACATTTTTTCCAAAAAATACTTTTTTCTGCCTGGGTGTGAATTATTTTATATTGGATTGCTGTTTATTCAGCGTGTCCCTAGCGTAGGGTTATTGGGCGGATACGAATATAGAACTAAATAATAATTATTTTGCAGCCATTGATAAGTAAACGAGCGTTTACTATGGAGGTTGCACCCAATCGCACCTCAATCTCGGAAGTATCAAGGTCTTTCGGCTGTACCGATTTCAGAGCCTCCACATTGTCGGCAATCTCGTTGCGATGATTAGCGTCCTC
>CAZUDC010000018.1:0-16756 GCA_964619105.1 uncultured Ruminococcus sp. | reverse complement strand
TGGCTTCGCCAACCCTTGCCACGTTAAATGATGGGGCAAGCCCCTTATTGAAATGGTGTTTAGTATAAATTAACGATCAATATTACTCTTTATTTTTATTATTGAGTTTTTCCTCAACTCTGTGGATATTTTGTTCAAAGCAGGCTGCCGTTTCATCGTCGGAAAGGACGAAATTCCGATCGTCAAGCGCTTCAAAAAAGTCATAGAGAGTATTATAAAGGCTATGCTCGGAGAGAACTGCACGGAAATTCTTCTTTTTCATAAGGCAACAGAAGAGACATTTATGATTATCGAGAAGTATTATCTGCAAAAAGTCGGGAACGGTTATTTTGGATTCGTCAAGGAGCCTGTAATATGTACCCGATTTTAATTTCGCCATTTTCATTATCTGAATTCTTTCCTCATCGGATAACTCAGAGAGAATATACCCAGGGCAATTCCACATCTTTCCTGTTTCTGCAAAACTTTCAAGTCCTCTTGCCGAAAAATAGCAGATACTCTTCTGTTCTGCGGTTTCTTTCTTCATAAATCCATTCTGGTCAAAAAAGCTTTCCTGTATAAGTCCTAATATTTTGTCATGCTCGGGCAGGGGAAGAAGCCTTTTGCTAATTATATCAAGAGTAAGCTCTATCGTCATACAGGGCTGAAATTCGATGGACTTCGTATAATGCTTTGTTGAATTAAAAAATATTTCAAACAGACCGTTTTCGTCAAGCCTTTCGATAACAGGCATTGAGATCGCTTTAAGCCTTTGTATATGCTTATGCGTCAGCCCCATAATTGCGGCATTGTCTGTTATCACGGCAGACTGAAAATCACCTGCCACCATTATAACAAATTCACTTGTCGCTGTGAAATACGGGAAAACAGGAAGGTCGGCGTCTGTTGAATCCTCATGGATGTAGTAGGAATACGGCTTATAATCCAGCTCTGCGTTGATGGACATTTTCAGCAGATTTTCAAGAGTATCCATATTTTTCGACAGGTAATTATCGCCGTTCTTGAAAATTCTTATAAAATGCTCGAAAACCGCATTTTTGTAGCTTTGATTGAGAAGATGAGAGGCAATATCAAAAAGCTCGGTGTTTTCAAAGGGTATCGTCGAATATACCTTTGGCGCTGGCTTTGTAAGCTCTCTTGAAAATAAGTTTATAATGGCACGGTTGACATTCACGATACCGATGATGGCATTACCGATTTCAATATTGGCAGCATTATAGGTCAGCGATGGTGTGTTGCTGTCGGAATAGTATTGAGGAAGCTTTTTTATTATTTCAATCAGTCTTTGCTGCTCATAATAAGCTTTTTTTCCGATTTTTTCACACATGAACAGCTCTGTAAGCTCTGATTTCTGTGCAGGAGTGATGGTAAAGGCGGTGCAGAGCTGATTGAAAAAATCCTTTGTCGGAACAAGCTTTCCCGAGATGACCTGATGTATAGCGGTTCGACCAAGACCTGTTATCTGTGCGATCTTATAGACGGAATTTCCAGTTTCCTCGATATAGCTTGCAATTCTTCTGCTGAATTCCGTTGTGCTTGAATATTGTACAAACTTTGACATATGCTATCCCCCTGAAAAATATCTTTTTCATTAATATTATCCGATATTTTTGCTTGCTTGTCAATATGTCACTAAAAGTGTCAGTAGATTTTTTATTGCAAATAACAAACAGATCTCCCCCGATATTGACATCGGTCAAAAAAATTTCAATAAAAATTTCAAAATAAAAATTATTTGATTGACAAATTGTGACATTTGTTGTATAATATTGTTAAGTTAAAAATCTCGGGAGGGCCTTGTATATGGAACAGAATGATAAAGCATATCTTGAATATTTTGAACAGCTCAAAGCCGTTGGAGTGAATACCGACAGGACGATTGAGCGTTTCGGCGGGCTTACAGAGCTTTACATAAAATTTCTTGCCGAATTTTCCGAAACTGAACGCTTCACGGAAATATATGCGGCGTTTGAAAATAATGATTATGCAAAGGCTGAAATGTGTTCACATAAGCTTAAGGGAGTGCTTGGAAACCTTGGCATGGAGGCTCTTTATGCCGAAGCGGAGCTTGTTATGAAGGAAATACGCTCGGGCGATTTTGCCTCTGCTGTCAAGCGTCTTGAAAAAATCGAGCCGAATGTTATTGAAATACAGAATGTTATAAAAAAATACGGTGGGCAGTTCTGAAGGCTCACCGTATTTTTATACTGAACACCATTTAAAATTTGGAAAAATTCAAGCCGACAAGCTTGAATATATGCGATTTCGGCACAGATTTTTTCCTGTATTTTATTGGTGTGTAGTATTATTCAGATATTTTTGCAGGGAAAGATTTATGTCACAATATGGTTTTCCTGTTCCAAAGCTATCTCAGCGATTCGATTTCCACAACAGTTGCTGCGTCCTTTTCGTAGTCAACTCCCGATACCTCAAAGCCGAAAAGTTCGGAAAAATCGCGGTTATAGCCGCCAATGTCGGCATATTCCGTGAGATTTTCCGTGTTAATGCCTTCCCATAGCCTTGATACTCTTTCCTGAACCTCGGGGAGCATTTCAAGGTCATCCATTCTTATCATACCGTTTTCATCGGTCGGAACGTCCTTTCCGCAGTAAAGTCTTTCCGTGAAGAGCCTTTGCATCTGCTCGATGCAGCCCTCGTGATTTCCCATTTCCTTCATAACCTTGAAAAGAATGGAAATATAAAGCGGAACAACAGGAATTGCGGAGCTTGACTGCGTTACAAGCGCCTTATTTACGGAAACATACGCATTTACGCCCTTATTTTCGCTGTTGATCTGCTCTGCCGTTTTTGCAAGATGAGCCTTTGCTCTGCCGATCGAACCGTCCTTGTAGATCGGGTGGGTTATTTCCGGTCCGATGTAGGAATATGCAACCGTTTTTGCATTGTCTGTGAAAAGCTTTTCCTCTTCAAGCTGGTGTACCCAGTCGAGCCAGTCCTCACCGCCCATAACGGAAACCGTATCGGCAATTTCCTGCTCTGTTGCAGGCTCGATAGTGACCTCGGAAACGTTCATATTACGCATATCTATCGTCTTATTGGTATATTCTCCGTCGGTAGCTTTAAGCACGGAGGAAACCGTTGTGCCATCGGCAAGAGTTCTTCTCGGAGCGGCAAGGCTGTAGACCAAGAGGTCAATTTTTCCGAAATCCTTTTTGATAAGCTCGATGACCTCGTTTTTGATCTCCTGAGAAAAAGCGTCGCCGTTGATGGTTTTTGCGTAAAGACCGTCAGCATGAGCATATTTTTCAAATGCGGCGGTATTATACCAGCCTGCCGAGCCTGTCCTGCTTTCAGTACCAGGCTTATCGAAAATCACGCCGATTGTATCTGCTCCGCAGGCATAAGCCGCAGAAATTCTCGAAGCAAGACCATAACCCATAGAAGCGCCTATAACAAGCACCTTTTTTGCACCGTCAGTCCTTGGCTTTGCTTTTACATAATCTATCTGCGCCTTAACTGCGGCGTCACAGCCTGTCGGGTGAGCAGTCGTGCAGATAAAGCCTCTTATTTTCGGTTTGATTATCATATGCTTTTTCTCCTATCAGTTATTTTTCATATATTCAAGATTTTTGTTGATAAGCTCATATCTCTGTTTAACGCAGTCAACGGAGCGGAGTGCGTCGCTTGGAGTATTGAAGGTATAATCCATAAGCTTTTCGATAGTTGTTGAGGCAACGTGAACTCTTGTATCCGAGGAAGCATAATAGATATAAACCTCGCCGTTATCGCGGGCAATAGCACCGTTTGTGAAAACAACGTTGGAAACATCTCCCACTCTTTCACCGCCATGCGGAGCAATGAAAAGTCCTGATGGAGAAGCAATGAGCTTTGATGGGTCGTTAAGGTCGGTCGCAAAAACGTAGATAACATAACGCAGACCTGCCGCAGTGCTTCTTACGCCGTGAGCAATGTGTATCCAGCCCTTCGGAGTTTTGATAGGAACAGCTCCTGCACCGTTCTTTACCTCGGTTATAGTGTGGTAAACTCTTGGAGAGATAACCGTTTCCTCCGTGCATATTTCAGCGTTCGTGATATCCTTTGCAAGGCCGAAGCAAACTCCGCCGCCCGAGCCTGTCTGAATGAAATCGTCCTGCGGACGTGTGTAAAAGGCATACATTCCGTTCACAAATTCAGGGTGAAGCACAACATTTCTTTGCTGTGGAGATCTTGATTTAAGGTTCGGAAGTCTTTCCCATGTCTTAAGATCCTTTGTGCGGACGATGCCTGCCTGCGCAACAGCGGCTGAAAGCTCGTTCGATGAGGTGTCCTTGCTTTCCGAGCAGAAAACACCGTATATCCAGCCGTCCTCATGCTTGGTCAGACGCATATCATAAACGTTGGTTTCCTCGGGATTCGTATCGGGGAGAAGAACAGGATGATCCCAGAATTTAAAGCCGTCAACAGGACTGTCGCTCTCCGCAACGGCAAAAAAAGACTTTCGGTCGTTGCCCTCAACTCTTGCAACGAGGTAGAATTTGCCGTCAAGCTCGATAGCGCCCGAATTAAGCACAGCATTTATGCCAAGCCTTTCCATAAAGAATGGATTGGTTTTCGGGTCAAGGTCATATCTCCAGATGATCGGAGTATGCTCTGCTGTGAGAACGGGATATTTATAGCGGTCATAAACGCCGCCCATATAGTCGGTTTTTTCGTTTTTCCTTGCAATAAGCTCCTCATAGGCGGAAAAAACCTTATTTTTTCTTTCGTTAAAATCGGACATTTCAATAATTCCTTTCGCTGAAAAAATATTTATTTCATTTATTTTACCATATTAAAACGAATTGTTCAAGAGAAAATGCGATTTTTTATTGACTTTTTCATTTTTTTGTATTACAATATAATGTGATGATTGTGTTCGCATATTGCAAATTGTGAATGCAGGGGGTTCCCGTCACGTTGTCAAAAAGAGTTTTTCAAGATCCTTGAGCGGGAAATCTGCTCCTATAACTTAGGCAAGATGTCCCCCGCCTCTAAGGCGGCAGGTTTCATTTACTGTTCAGTGGGAGTTCAATCTCCCACTGAACGTAGGTTGGCTTCGCCAACCCTTGCCACGTTAAATGATGGGGCAAGCCCCTTATTGAACAATGTTTTTATTTCAATTCACAATAAGTATAAAAAAGGGACGGTTGATAATAATGAAAAAGGTTTTTACAGCTATTGTATCTTTGATGATGTGTATATGTATGCTCTGTGCCTGCGGAGAAAAGGCTGTTGCCGAAAGCACCTACAGCGGCATCCTTACCAAGGTTAAAATAGGTATGCCTCTTACAAAGATCGTCACTATGCAGCCTGACGGAGTTGAGCTTTACTGGGAGGACGATACGACCATCTGGAGCGTCAACACTGATACAGATCTTATGGCGGAGCTTCTGGCGCTGATTCCTGCCGATGATGTTTTTCATTATGCCGATGACTCCATTATCACATATAATTTCAAGACAAAAAAGGGCGATGATGAGCTTTATCTTAAGGGCTATACCGAGGAGGTTCACTGCCTGCTTGAAAGAACTACTGCCGAGGAATACTTCAACAATAAAACAATAGAGCTTCAGAAAAAGCACTGCGCTAACGGCACTGCCGCAGCAGGCACTCTTATCGGAACAGAGGACGTTGATATGGAGCTTGTTTACAATCAGAAGATATCCGCAAGCAGCTACGATCTAGTTTTCTCAATGACGCTTACATATGATACGGTTGACGATGTTTCAGGCTATTATGCAACAAAGTTTGCAATTGATATCAAGGAAAAGGAAGTTAAGGGCGAGGTTGCGATTGCGACCCCGAGCGTTGAATAATTTAAATGAATTATTTTGCAAAGATCAATGAAATAAACAGAGCGGAAGCCCTCAGATATCTTGCTGCAGGCGGCTCTCTGCCCGATGAAGGTCTTGCCCGGCTTATGGACGAATGTGAGAAAAAGCTTCTTGCCGCCGTCCGTGGGAGATTTGTTTTCAAGGTGTTCGATATTGAAAGCATTTCGGATAAAAGGGTAACGCTTAAGGGGGCGGAGCTTGTCCTTACGGGAAATGATATCTGTGGGCATCTTTCGTCCTGTCAGAAAGCCGTTTTGCTTGCGGCAACGATCGGGAGCGAGGTTGACAGGCTGATACGGAGCGAGCAGGTGAGAGATATGGCGGCGGCATTCGTGCTTGACGCTATGGCAGGCTGTGCGGTTGAAGCCGTCTGCGAGCAGGCGGAGGAAAAGATAGGGGAGCTTTTCCCGAATATAACATGGAGATTTTCCCCGGGATACGGCGATATGCCAATAGAATGCCAGAAAAAATTTGCTGAAGCTGTAAATGCTGGGCGTGAGATAGGGCTTACCGTGAATGACAGCTTTATTATGCTCCCGAGGAAATCCGTCACGGCGGTTATCGGCATTTCGGATAATATGATCGGGAAAAAAAGAAGCAGCTGTTCATCTTGCTCAATGAAAAGCAGCTGTATTTACAGAAAAAATGGAAGCAGGTGCAAAAATTGAATAAAAAGGAAAATTTTTATAAGCTCTTAAATGAAAATGAGTTTGTCTTTCTTGACGGCGGCATGGGAACTATGCTCCAGAAAAACGGACTTAAAACAGGCGGTGTTCCCGAGCTTCTGAACCTTGAACAGCCTGAGCTTATTACAAAAATACATAAGGCATATGTCGAAGCGGGCTCACAGATAATTTATGCCAATACCTTTGGCGCAAATTCCTATAAAATGGCAGAAACAGGGAAAACCGTTGACGAGCTTATCAGGGCGGCTGTAAAAAACGCAAGGAACGCCGCTGACGGAAAGGCTCTTGTCGCATTGGATATTGGACCTGTCGGTCAGCTTCTTGAACCAACGGGAACGCTCACCTTTGAACAGGCATATGATTATTTCAAGGAAGAGATCATAGCAGGAGCTGACGCTGACATTATCGTAATTGAAACGATGACAGACCTTTACGAGGCGAAAGCGGCTCTGCTTGCGGCAAAGGAAAATTCCGAGTTGCCTGTTATCGTAACAATGACCTTTGAACAGAATCTGCGTACCTTTACGGGCTGTTCTGTCGGAGCGATGGCTCTTACGCTTGAAGGGCTTGGCGCGGACGCTGTCGGTGTGAACTGCTCACTGGGACCCCGTGAGTTCGCCCCTGTTATTGAGGAGCTTTCAAAATGGACAAGCCTACCGATAGTTGCCAAGCCTAACGCAGGACTTCCCGATCCTGTTACAAATGAATATGACGTAACTCCCGAGGAATTTGCCGAAAGTGCTGCCGGTCTTGTGAAATACGGCATAAAGCTTACGGGCGGCTGCTGCGGAACTGACCCCGATTATATCCGTGAGCTGAAAAAGGCTCTCTCCGTTCTTAAATATCAAAAAAATACACCGATAAAGCAGGCGGCTGTCTGTTCCGCTGAAAGGGTCGTTGTTATAGATCAGCCGAGAATTATCGGCGAGCGTATCAACCCAACAGGAAAAAAGCTTTTCAAGGAGGCTTTGCGCAGGGGCGATATCGACTATATCCTCGGTCAGGCTATCGAACAGGCACAGGCAGGTGCGGAAATACTTGATGTAAATGTCGGCTTGCCCGAAATTGACGAAAAGGCTATGATGATTCGTACCGTCAAGGCTTTGCAGGGAGTAACAGAGCTTCCTCTCCAGATAGATTCAACTATCCCCGAGGTCATTGAAGCGGCTCTGCGTGTTTATAACGGCAAGGCTATTGTCAATTCTGTAAACGGTGAGGAGGGTTCGCTTGAAAAAATCCTGCCGATAGTAAAAAAATACGGTGCGGCTGTCGTCGGACTTACCCTTGACGAGGATGGCATACCCAAAACCGCAGAAAAACGCTTTGAGATAGCCGAGCGCATTATGAAAAGAGCAATGGAAATAGGTATTCCCAAGGAGGATATCTTCATCGACTGCCTTACGCTGACAGCCTCCGCTGAGCAGGCCAACGTTATGAAAACGGTCGAGGCTCTCCACAGAGTTAAAACCGAGCTTGGACTGAAAACCGTTCTTGGAGTATCGAATATTTCCTTCGGTCTGCCGAACAGAGAGCTTATCAATTGCAGCTTTTTGCAAATGTGCCTTACGAACGGTCTTGACTTGCCGATAATGAACCCGAATGTCGCTTCAATGACGGGTGCTGTAAGAGCATATCGTCTGTTAACTGCGATCGACGTTAATTCAGTTGATTTTATCGCCGCATATGCAGGGAACAACACACAAAATACTGCTCCGTCAGCTCCCGACAGCGGAACGCACGACCTTATGTACTGCGTGAAAAACGGACTTAAGGCAGAGGGTACGAAAATCACCGGGGAGCTTTTGAAAACGACTGATTCAATGCAGATAGTCGATGATATCCTTATTCCCGCACTTGATAAGATCGGCGAGGATTTTGAAAAGGGAGTAATTTTCCTGCCGCAGCTTATAATGTCCGCAGGTGTTGCACAGGGAGCGTTCGAGGTCATAAGAAATCATATGATCGAGAATAACTCCGCTCCCGTTGTCAAGGGAAAGGTCGTGCTTGCGACTGTTAAGGGCGATATTCACGACATCGGAAAGAATATAGTCAGGGTGCTGCTGGAAAATTATGGGTATGAAGTGATAGACCTCGGACGTGATGTTGATTATCAGACGGTTGTCGATGCGGCGATCGAGCATAAGGTAAAGCTTGTCGGGCTTTCCGCACTTATGACGACAACGCTCTGCTCAATGGAGGAAACTGTAAAGCTTCTCCGTAAACAATATCCCGAATGTAAGGTTGTGGTCGGCGGAGCAGTTCTAACCCCCGAATATGCCGAAAGCATAGGAGCGGATTTCTATGCAAAGGACGCTAAGGAAACGGTTGATATTGCGAAAAAAGTTTATGATTGATTAGTGTAGGGGGAAAGCTTTCTCGTCCTGTTAAATAATCAGCGGCTGGAATTGTTTTCCGTTCAGTGCGGCGATTATCGTATCCTCAAGCTCGTTGAAATCCGCAACGAGGGAACGTGGCTTTTTCTCACTGTCGTCCTGGCCGAACGGAACGAAATAATAATTCCTCAGATTCATCAGCATACCGATGTTTTTTCCGCTTCCCGAAAGTCCGTCATTGGTTGCGGCGGCAATAACTATCGGGCGGGCATTGCGTATATGCGATTTTGCCGCCATTGTGACGGGAGTATCAGTAATTGAATTGGCAAGCTTTGCCATAGTATTGCCTGTGCATGGGGCTATGACGAGGATATCAAACATTTTTTTCGGACCTATCGGTTCGGCGTCCTCAATGGTCATTATTATCGGCTTTTCGGTTATTTCTTCTATCAGTGAGCGGAAATGCTCCGCTGTTCCGAAGCGTGTGTCAAGGCTTGCGGCATTGAAGGACATCACCGAGGTTATATCCGCTCCTGAGGCTTTAAGACGTTTAAGCTGCTCTATTGACCGTGAAAAGGTACAGAAGCTGCCGCAGAAAGCGTAGCCGATTTTTATTCCGCTCAGGCTGTTTATATTTTCAGGCAAATTTATCGCCCCTTTCTTCGAGTATATTAAATATGGTTTTTCCGATCGTAATGCCTGCCGTTGCCGGTGCGGACTTTCCGGGAATGCCAAGCAGATGAAGCGCTTTTATCCCAAGCTGTTCAGCCATTTTGAAATCAGTTCCCCCCGGCTTTGAAGCAAGGTCGATGATAACGCATTTTTTGCTTACATTTTTGAGCAGCTCATCATTAAGCATCATCGCAGGTACGGTGTTAAAGATAATATCCGCATTTTCAAGATTTGTTTTTATTTTTGTTATATCAATGGCATTACAGCCATATAGCTCCGCCCAAGCTCGGTCGGAGTTTTTTCTTGCGGCTACGGTCATATTCGCATTAAAGCCTTTAAGCAGATGAATAAGAGCCTTTGCAATTCTTCCCATTCCGATAATGAGGATATTCTGCCCCATAATTGTGCGGTCGGTATTCTCCATAGCCGCCTGCAAAGCACCCTCGGCGGTTGCCTCTGCGTTCATTACGGCAAATTCCTCACGTTCGGAATAATCCATAATGGCAAGGCTTCTTTCCTCTGCTTTTTTTTTGAAATTATCTGGAAAACGTCCGCCGAAAATAATTCCATCGTCCTTGACTGCAGCAATAAGGCTTTCAAGCGGAATTATTCTATTTCTGCAATTGAGATTTTCTCCGTCAATGCTGACAGGGAGCGGCAGAATGAGATGATCCGCTTTAACATTTTGATCTATATCGTTTAAAACAAGGCAGTTATTTTCTTTGAGAAAGTCAGCAAGCCTTTCAAAGCGAAGATCTCCGCCCATTATAAGAAAGCTTTTTTTCATAAGAATTATCCTTTCTCTTTCAGCTGTATTTATATCATAATATGAAAAAAACCTGCTTGCTGTTACACAAGCAGGGAAAACCTGATATATATTATATTAAACACCATTTAAAAATTGGAAAAATCAAGCCGACAAGCTTGAATAAATGGTTTTCGGCAAAGATTTTTTCCTGTATTTTATTGGCGTTTAGTATTAGATATTGGGGTTAACGATGTTCAAGGGCATGGATAAGAGCCTCTCCTGTGGCAATATTTGTAGCAAGAGGGATATTATGAACATCGCAGAGCCTTAAAAGATTCATTTCATTAGGCTCATGCGGCTTTGGCGAAAGTGGGTCGCGGAAGAAGAGCAACAGATCTATTTCATTGCAGGATATTCTTGCAGCGATCTGCTGGTCGCCGCCCTGGGAGCCGCTTAAATAGCTTTTTATATTAAGTCCTGTAGCCTGTGCAACCATTTTTCCTGTTGTTCCTGTTGCACAAAGATTATGCTTTGAAAGTATTCCGCAATATGCAATGCAGAATTGAACAAGTAATTCCTTTTTTGAGTCATGTGCAATAAGTGCAATATTCATTGGACGAAACTCCCTTTCTGTAGTTTATTTTTTGGCAGCTCTTACTGGAGAAGCATTTTAAAGCTGAGCGGAACGTCCTCACCCTTGATACGGCGGGAAATAGCGTCAAATGCCTTGAATGCGTTTGAACCCGAGGGAAGAGGTATACCCTTGCCTGTGGAGATAACAACTGCGTCATCATTCGGGATAACGCCGATAAGCTGAACTCCGACTGTATCAATGATATCGTCAAGGTCGGTTATGATATCCGACTGGAAGATGTTAGGGTCGATCTTATTGATGATAAGTCTTTGCTTTTTATTTCCTCTCTTGTAGAATTCATCTGACATTGCCCTTGCGTCACGAACACAGATCGGATCGGGTGTCGTGTTGATGAGGATAAGATCGGACTGCTCAACAACGTCGAAAACGCTTTCATTTGTGCCTGCGGAGGTATCAACGATTATGTATTCATAATATTTTCTCATTTCCTCGCATATACGCTTTATAGTACCTGCGTCAACCTTGGAAAAAGGATCCTCAGGGGCGCATACAAGGCTTAAATTTGAAGCGATCTTAACTGGAGTAGTAGCCTGATAAACGTCAACCTCGCCTGAAATAACAGAGCCAAGGTCATATTTAACATCGTTCTTTACGCCAAGCATAATATCAAGGCATCTAAGACCAAAATCGAGTTCTATAATAAGAGTTCTGTGTCCCTGCTTGGCAAGAGCGAAGCCAAGCTCGGCGCAGATCGAGGACTTGCCTGTGCCGCCTTTACCTGATGTTATTGCAATTATTTTAGACATAAAAAGCTCCTTCCTGATAGAGAGAAAATAGAGCCTTGAACGGACTTTTCCGCTTTTGGCTATCAATTAATATATATTGTACCACATTTTAATTAAAACTCCAAGTGTTTTTTTATTAATCTGCACATTTTTGTCAAGTTAGCTTGTTTTTTTGTATTTTCTTTGGTTGTTTTGTACATAAAAATACTGCACAGATTTCCTGTATCTGTGCAGTTGTGTTACTATGCTATTCCGTTAAATCGGCAAGAGCGTTTATTGTATCCTCATCGGTCATTACAACAGGCTCTGCGACCTTGTAATTCTCATCAAGATAAGCCTCGATTATCTGTCTTATCATAAATTTTGAATATTCGCCATGCTCAATAAAGCCTGAAAATGCGATAACAGGTTCATCGGCGGGATAAAAGCCGATGAAGGACGAGCCTGTGTCCTCTGCGGAGGTCATCTGCGGAGTGCCTGTTTTTATCGCTGCCTGCTCGGGAAGCTCTGTAAGGCGATAATCGGTGTAATAATCCTTAACGGCAGGATATGAATAGGGGAGGAAATTCGCCGCATTTTTCATACCTGCTATAATTGTTTCAAAGGTTGAGCCTGTTCCATCGGGGATCGTAGCTGCAACGGTCGGATATGTCTTGCTCACGGGACGCTCCATATTGTATGTGTAAACGCTGTCAACAACATACGGCTCATAGCGTTTTCCTCTGTTTGCGATCGTGCTTGCCTGCATTGCAAGCTGGAGGGGGGTAGCATAGGTTTCCGACTGACCGATAGCCGCCTGAACGACAAGACCTGCCTGCCATTCAAGACGTCTTTGCGTAAAGCTTTCGGGCGTTGCAAAATAGCCTGCGGAATCGCCTGTTTCAAGGCCTGTATTTTGTCCGAAGCCATACATTGCGGCATATTCGGAAAGCTTATTTATCCCGAGCAGCCTTCCTGTTTCGTAAAAGAAGATATTGCAGGATTTTTCGATCGCTGTGATAACGTTTATCCTGCCGTGGAAGCCTGTGCATTTCGGCTTGTAATCGTCCCAGTAATTATATACCTGATTGCAGGTGATAAGCGTGTTGGAGGTTATTATTCCCTCGTTAAGACCTGCCGTTGCGGTGACTGTCTTAAACGTTGAACCGGGGCGGTAAAGCCCCGAGGTCGCACGGTTGATAAGCGGTGAATTTTCACCGTTCTCAACAGCTGAATAGTTGTTGAGATAATCGTTTATGCTGTAGGTCGGTGAGGTAGCGGCGGCGAGCAATGCTCCTTTTTTAACGTCCGTAACGACAATTGCGCCTGCGTTTGCATTTTCACCCTTTTTATTTTCCGATGTCTGATCATTGAGCCATGTAATATGGTTTTCAAGTATCTGCTGGACCTTTTGCTGATAATCCATATCAATAGTCAGCTTAACGGTATTCCCTGGGATAGTTTCCTTAGTAATTGTATCGGAGGAAACTATCCCGTTTAAAAGTTCCAGCTCACGAGTGCCTGTTTTTCCTCGCAAAGCGTTTTCCATAGCCTTTTCAACGCCGCTTTTTCCGAGAACGTCGTTAAGCATATAGCCGCTGTCCTTAAGCTCCTCATATTCCCCGGAATTTATCGAGCCGACCGTTCCGACAAGATGCGGAGCATAGTTTGTATCCTCGTAAACCCTGATAGCCTCCTCGACAACGTCCATTCCCTCAAGGTCATATGATTTTTCCTTAAGCTTGACAACGCTCTCCATCGGTATATCCTCTGCAAGGGTATATCTGTTTGCAAGTGAGAAGCTCTTCAGCGTCATTTCGTAACGTATGCCGATGATGATCCTTTTCTGATGAACGGTATATTTTTCATCTATCTCATAAAGCTCAAGCATTGCATTGATACATTCCTCGGCTGTTGCATAAGGCTGAACGGATATGCTTTTTCTTAGCTTTGAGATATCACTGTCACGCATTTCGGCAAAGGTATACGGTTCTTCCGTACTTATCGGCAGAGTATCGTTCCAGCCGACGTTATCCTCTTCAAGTGTTTCGGCGATAGCAAGCACTATTCTGTTTATTTCCTGCTTATCCGAGGATAAAAATGCCTTTTCAAGAATGACGTTATATCCGACCTTGTTGCTTACGACGGCGGTTTCCGAAGCGTCAACTATCTCGCCTCGGGGGGCGCTGATATCCTGCGTGACTGTGCGTGTGCTTTTTGATTGTTCAAGATATTTTTCGCCGTCAACTATCTGCATTTTCATAAGAGCGACCGCACAGAGCGACATTGTAACAAGCACGGCGGTGATCATAAGCGCAGTTCTGATTTTTTTTGCGATAAAAGAAAAATTCATATCATTCTCTCACTATATTCTCGGATTTTTCTTCAACGTAGGTTTCTTTTATTAAGCCGAGCCTTACTGACATCATTTTTATAAGCGGATAGAATACCCCCGCCGAAGCAATAGTCATAAGCATAACAGGGAGCATTTCATTAAGGTAGATCCTGCCGCCCGAATCATAGCCCCATACGGAATAATAGAAGATGTATCGAAAGCCTGTTTGTATGAATGCAGAAGCGGCTGTAAGAGCTAGCACATTTAAAATATGCTTTCTCATGATAAAATAGAAAAGGAGCGAGGCCATAAGGCAGCACATTGTAAGTATAACGCCGTTAAGTCCGAAAATAGTTCCCTCCGCCGCATCGAGCATAAGTCCTGCAAGGCAGCCGAGCAGAGCGGAATTAAAGGGATCTTCAAAAACGGAAACGCATATCGCTGTAGAAAGCAGCAGCAACGGCGTTTTTTTCACCGACGGCATTGTTGTCATAAAAACATATTCGGCAAAAAGCAGGATGAAATACAGCAGCCATCTTATTACAGCACGCTGTTTTTCCTTTTTCTTTTTTAATTCAATGTTCAAGCCTTGCCTCCTGTTATTTCAGCGATGATCTGATAAATACGTTACTGTGGGGCGGGAATCCCGTCATCTGTATTAAGGCGACACCGCATAAAGAACGCCTAACGGCTTTGTGCGGTATTACCTTAAATCGAAAAAACTATTCCTCTGTTTTCTGTCCTTCAAAATCGGTTATTACAAACACTGTTGAAACGGAAAAGGCGTCTGCCGCAGGCTTGATAAGGGCATATTTTGAAAGACCACTGTCCTCCATAACGATCTTCTCGACCGTTCCGACAAGCTGACCTGATGGGAAGGTTTCGCTTCCCGATGTAAATACAATATCTCCGAGCATAATTTCCGCTGATTTATCGATATAGCTCATCTTACAAAGCCCGTCCGAAGCGTATTCGTACCCACCCTCGAGTATTCCTGCCGCCTTTGTACGCAGGACAGTAACTCCGACTGCTGATTTCGGCGAAAGGAGAGTTCTTACCCTTGAAGTGCTTTCCGAAACGTCATAGCATACTCCAAGCATTCCCTGAGATGTCATAACAGGATCGTTCGGGGCGATCCCGTCCTTGCTCCCCTTATCTATTGTAAACGAACCGTATGGATCGTTTGCGGTCCTTGCAATAACCGAGCAAGGCGGTGAGAAAACGAAATCTTCATTTTCCTCTTTAAGTCCGAGCAGCTGTTTAAGCTCGGAATTTTCGGTCTGAATGCGGTCATAGTCGATAATATCGTTATAAAGCTTATTAAGCTGTTCACGGAGCTGTTCGTTTTCCTTGCGGTAGTTACGGGCATTGGCAAAGGTATCTATTGTTTGCGAAACACGCTCTGAAATGCTTTTTGAAGCCTTTTGAAAAGGCTCTGTAACAGCGTCAAAAACGGAGATGCCGAGGATAGCATAGCCACCCGTTGTAAGAGAATATATCATAAAGCCGATAAGCACTGCAATAACGGCGGCGATTATCTTGAATTTTGTTGATTTGAAAAAATCCCTCACAGCGTCATCTCCCTTTAACAAGTTTTTTTAAAGCACAAAAAGCCGATCAGCAGAATTGTAAACAGATCTGCTCCATCGGCTGATTGATGCTTTGATTTGCATTAATAATATTTGGAATCGTCGTTAAGAACCTCGTGAAGCTTGTCAAGATCCTCAAGAACCTTGCCTGTTCCGTCAGCAACGCAGTCAAGCGGCGATTCTGCGATATTTACAGGCATCCCAGTTTCCTTGTTGATAAGCTTGTCAAGACCTCTTATAAGAGCGCCGCCGCCTGCAAGAGTGATGCCCTGATCGATGATATCAGCCGCAAGCTCAGGTGGAGTTTTTTCCAGCGTTACCTTGATAGCCTCGATAACGTGGGAAAGAGGCTCTGCGAGCGCTTCTCTTATCTCTGCCGAGGTAACGGTGATGTTTTCGGGAAGTCCGTTAAGAAGATTTCTTCCCTTGATCTCCATATCGGTTTCCTGTTCCATAGGGAACGCCGAGCCGATAGCGATCTTAACGTTTTCAGCGGTTCTTTCACCGATGAGCAGGTTATATTTTTTCTTGATGTAATTGATGATAGCAGTGTCGAATGCGTCGCCTGCGATCCTTACGGAGCGGGAGGTAACGATTCCTCCGAGAGATATTACAGCAACCTCAGATGTCCCACCGCCGATGTCAACTATCATAGAGCCCTGCGGTTCGGAAACGGGAAGCCCTGCGCCGATAGCTGCGGCCATAGGCTCCTCGATGATATTTACCTGCTTAGCTCCCGAATTTTCAGCAGCTTCCTTTACAGCGCGTCTTTCAACGGCAGTAATGCCCGATGGGATACAGATAACAACACGTGCCTTTGTGAAGAATGAGCCTTTTAAAGCCTTGCTTATAAATTCCTGAAGCATAGTTGTAGTCATTTCAAAATCAGCGATAACACCGTCCTTAAGAGGTCTTACCGCAACGATAGAGCCTGGGGTTCGGCCGATAACGTCCTTAGCCTCCTGACCGACATATTTAGCCCTGTCCGTGCGTGTGTCAACGGCAACAACAGAGGGTTCTCTTATAATAATGCCCTTGCCCTTCATATAAACGAGGGTGTTGGCAGTTCCAAGGTCAATTCCGATATCTTTGGTAAACATTTTTATCCTCCAAAATTTTATTCTTATGATTTTCTATTCATTTTAAATTTCAATATTTTAATAATTCAGTGCAAAATAGCACTACACATATATATTATAC
>CAZUDC010000017.1:0-18074 GCA_964619105.1 uncultured Ruminococcus sp. | reverse complement strand
TTTTGAACATTATAACAGTTTATGTTATTTTTTTCTTTTAATCAAAGGTGAGCTTTCGCCGTCAACACAATCCTTTGTGATAACAATTTCCGTGATATCACTGTCAGACGGAGCTTCAAACATAACAGGCTGGAGTATTCTTTCGATTATTGAACGAAGTCCTCTTGCACCTGTTTCCTTATCGATAGCCTGCTTTGCGATCGCCTTAAGAGCGTCTTCCTCAATTTCAAGCTTGATATTATCCATCTCAAAAAGCTTTTTATACTGCTTAACAAGAGCATTTTTCGGTTCCTTGAGAATGCGAACGAGTGCGTCCTCATCGAGCTCATCAAGAACAGTAATCACGGGCAAACGTCCCACAAGCTCAGGAACAATTCCATATTTTACAAGATCCTGTGATACAACGTCCTTATAAATGCCCTTCTGTTTTTCATTCTTGGATTTTATTTCCGCACCGAAGCCAAGTGAAGATGACTCTGTTCTTCTCTGAATAATCTTATCAAGCCCGTCAAAAGCTCCTCCGCAGATAAATAAAATATTTTTTGTATCGACCTGAATGCATTCCTGATTAGGATGCTTTCTGCCACCCTGTGGAGGAACATTTGAAACCGTACCCTCAATTATCTTCAAGAGAGCCTGCTGAACGCCCTCGCCGCTTACATCACGGGTAATTGATGTGTTTTCAGATTTGCGGGCGATCTTATCTATTTCGTCAATATAGATTATACCCCTTTGTGCCGCTTCAACATCAAAATCTGCCGCTTGAAGCAAGCGAACAAGTACGTTTTCAACGTCATCACCAACATAGCCTGCCTCAGTAAGCGTTGTAGCGTCAGCAATTGCAAATGGCACGTTAATTATCTTCGCAAGCGTCTGTGCAATGTAGGTTTTACCTACGCCTGTAGGTCCGAGAAGTATAAGATTGCTCTTCTGCAATTCAACGTCATTATCCTCTGCATTCATATTATTAATACGCTTATAATGATTATAAACGGCAACAGCAAGCGACATTTTTGCAGCATCCTGACCGATAACGTACTCATCGAGAACCTTTTTTATCTCTGCAGGCTTCATGAGCTTGATGGGAGTATTGGTTTTTTTACCCTCGGTACTCCTTGAAGAACGTTTGCCGGGAACAAGTAAATCGTTTCCTGCCAGCATTTCATAACAATAAACTACACAATCATCACAAATATTGCAGCTTCCCGCAGAAAACATATTTCTCACCTGATTTTCTGGCTTTCCGCAGAAGTTACATCTTTTCATTCCTTTTTCTGCCATATCATAACTCCAAATTATCTTTTATAGATAACCTTATCAATAAGTCCGTATTCAACTGCTTCCTCTGCCGACATATAATTGTCACGTTCAGTATCCTGTTTGATGATATCAAGTGGTTTTCCCGTATTTTCAGAGAGAATATTATTAAGCTTTTCTCTCGTTCTTACAAGATGATCAGCATGGATCTTAATATCAGTACACTGACCCGAAAGACCGCCGCCGCCGATAAGAGGCTGATGTATGAGTATCTCGGAATTAGGCAGAGCAAGACGCTTTCCCTTTGCACCCGAAGAAAGTATGAGCGAGCCCATTGAAGCTGCAAGACCCATACAAATCGTTGAAACATCACATTTGATATAATTCATTGTATCAACGATAGCAAGTCCTGCCGTTACAGAACCGCCGGGACTATTTATATACATACATATATCCTTTTCAGGATCCTGACCTTCAAGATGAAGAAGCTGTGCGATAACAACACTCGCCGAAGCGTCAGAAACCTCCTCCGAAAGGACAATTATTCTATCATTGAGAAGTCTGGAAAAAATATCATAGGAACGTTCTCCCCTGCCTGTCTGCTCAACAACATAAGGAACTAAACTCATAGCTGTACCTCACTTTCTGTTTTTCGGCGTAAAAATGACATTTTACGCAATATGCCGATATACCATACAAACCACCCTCCAAAAATGAAAGATGGTTTGTAAAAAAATCATATATACTTAAAATCAGCCTTCGATTTTTGCACTGTCCTTAACGATCTTTGCAGCTTCTGCAACCTTCATATCCGCCTTAAGGCCCTCAACGCTAATATACATCTTAACCTGATCAACAGGCATATTGTACTGCTCAGCGATCTTAGCGTATTCCTCATCAGCCTTTTCATCGCTGATCTCAACATTTTCAAGCTCAGCGATCTTCTCGAGAGCAAGACGGATCTTAACTTCCTTTTCAGCCCTATCTGCAAATGTCTTTCTGAAATCAGCCATCTGCATACCTGTATATGTGAGATAAAGCTCAAGTGTAAGACCCTGCTGTGAAAGCTGCATCTCAAAGTTACGAACCATCTCATCAATCTGAGTCTCAAACATAACCTGAGGAATCTCAGCGGTCATCTTACCGATAAGAGCCTCATAAAGCTGATTGTCAGCGGCATTTTCAGCAGCCTTTTCAGCACTTTCTTCAAGCTTCTTTCTGTAATCTGCCTTAAGCTCGTCAAGCGTATCAAAATCTGTAGCGTCCTTAACAAATTCATCATCAAGTTCAGGAAGCTCCTTAGCTCTGAGTTCATGAAGCTTAATCCTGAATTCTGCCAGCTGACCTGCAAGCTCCTTCATCTGATAATTTTCAGGGAAGGTTACATTAATTGTGAACTCCTCGCCAGCATTCTTGCCAACGATCTGATCCTCAAATCCCGGGATAAACTGACCTGAACCAAGGTTAAGCTCATAATTCTTTTCAGAGCCGCCGTCAAATGCAACGCCGTCCTTATAGCCTTCAAAATCAATAACAGCAACATCGCCGTTCTGTGCAGCTCTTCCTTCAACGGTAACAAGTCTGCCGTTTCTATCACGAAGAGCCTCGATAGCCTTATCGATCTTCTCGTCAGTAACCTCTTCAACAGTCTTCTTAACTTCAATTCCCTTATAATCGGAAACCTCTACCTCAGGCTTAGCTATGCAGGTAACCTCATAAACTACGCCATCGTTCTTATTAATGCTCTTAACATTGATCTCGGGGTTCGCTACAAGCTTGATGCCTGCTTCTTCAACTGCAGGTGCAACAACTATAGGAATAAGCTCATTTACAGCGTCCTCCCAGAACACATTCTCACCATAAAGCTTTTCAACCATCTTTCTGGGGGCATTGCCCTTTCTGAAGCCCTTTACAGCAATATTCTTCTTTGCTTTTCTATAAGCCTTTTCAACAGCCTCTTCAAACTGAGCTGCGTCAGCGCTAATTTCAAGCACATAAGTATTCGCTTCTGTTTTATTATTTGATACTAAACTCATTATTAACTTCCTCCATATAATAAACAATACAATTGATTATATCATATTTTCGCTTACATTACCATATTTTTACCCATTTTTCCACGTTATAAACAATTTACATAATCAATTTAGGGCAAAATTGCACAAAATCGCCTGCAATAAGCTGATAATTTATTCCATCCACCTCACCGCATACAGCAAATCTGTGTGCGTTTCCATGAAGATGACCGTAATAACAATTTTTTATATCATACTTACAAAGCACAGCAAGTATCTCATGGTTATAATCATTTGCAAAAATCGGTGGATAATGCAAAAAAACAATAGGCTTTTTCCCGTCGTTGAGTGCTGATTTTATAGACGCTTCAAGCCTCCCCGCTTCACGAGCAAGAACCTTAGCATCCGCAGGTTCTTCTGAATCCTTTATCCAGCCTCTTGTTCCACAGATACCATACTCTCCATAAGGATAATGATTATTGTGCAGTATTGTAATCGTGTCAAAATGATTCTCTTCAAGAAATCGATTCATCTTAGTCATGGAATTCCACCAATAATCGTGATTTCCCTTAAGAATGACCTTTTTTCCGTTAAGACGATTGATAAAATCGAAATCCGCTTTTGCTTCGTCAAAATTTATCGCCCAGGAAATATCCCCCGAGATAACTACCGTATCGGAATCAGACACGATATTCTGCCAGTTTCTTTCAAGACGTTCAACATGGTTATCCCAGCCTGCGAAAATATTCATAGGCTTATCTACCGAAAGCGAAAGATGCAGATCGGCAATTGCATATAAGGACATTACAAACCAAGCTCAGCAAGAACGTAGTCCTTCTGCTCGTCCTTGGAAATAACCTTGCTGAAACGTACGGGCTTGGTACGGAGAGCGGCAAGTGACTCGGGAATAGGATAACCCGAAAGCTCGTTAAGTCTGTCGATCATATCATACTCATCAAGCTCTGATTTTTTTCCCTCGATAGCTTCAAGTACACTTGCACTGAACTTATATGGGCTTGCTGTAGAAGCGATAACAGTCTTGGTATTATCACCTGTTGCAGCCTTATAATCCTCATAAACCTTAACAGCAACAGCTGAGTGTGTATCAAGAGTATAAGAATATTTATCAAATATTGCCTTGATAGTAGCCTTAGTTTCCTCATCTGTGCAGAAGCCAGCGGAAAATTCTTCCTTAAGCTTTGCCTTGATATCGTCGGAAACTTCATACTTACCCTCAGACGAAAGCTTGCCGAACCATTCTCTGATCTGAGCGTCATTATAGCCTGTCATAATATAGAGAAGTCTTTCGAGGTTGCTTGAAATGAGGATATCCATTGATGGGGAGATAGTTGTGATAAAATCTCTGTTCCTGTCATATACACCTGTTGTAAGGAAATCTGTAAGAACCTTATTGGAGTTTGAAGCACAGATAAGCTTATTAACAGGAAGTCCCATATTCTTAGCATAATAAGCGGCAAGAATATTACCGAAGTTACCTGTCGGAACAACAATATTTATTTTATCCCCAGCTTTTATCTCATTATCCTTTACAAGGGAAGCATAGGCAGAAATATAGTAAATAATCTGCGGAGCAAGACGACCCCAGTTAATAGAGTTAGCGCTTGAAAACATCAGCTTATTGTCTTCAAGCTTAGCCGCAATATCAGCGTCACCGAAGATATTTTTTACACCTGTCTGACAATCGTCAAAATTGCCCTTAAGAGCGCATACAGCAACGTTATCTCCATCCTGAGTAGTCATCTGACGCTTCTGCATCGGACTTACGCCGTCCTCGGGGTAGAATACCATTATCTGCGTACCCGGAACATCAGCAAATCCTTCAAGAGCTGCCTTTCCTGTGTCGCCCGATGTTGCAACAAGAATAACGATCTTCTTGTCGATATTGATTTTCTTTGCAGAAGTTGTGAGGAGATAAGGAAGTATCTGGAGAGCCATATCCTTGAACGCACAGGTAGGACCATGCCAAAGCTCAAGCACATAAGTACCCTCGAAAAGATGGGATATTTCAGCGATATTCTCGCTTTCAAAATTCTTTACAGAATAAGCGTTATCAGTGCAGTAGTGAATTTCTGCGTCTGTAAAATCGGAAAGATACTTTGCGAAAATATAAGCCGCTCTGTCAGAATAGCTCATATCGCCAAGCTTAACGATCTCATCCATTGATACAGAGGGAATCTCAGAAGGAACAAAAAGTCCTCCGTCCTTGGAAATTCCCTGAACGATTGCTTCTGCAGACGTAATTTTTACGCTGCTGTCACGGGTGCTTTTGTAATACATAATTCAACAATCCTTTTATAATATAGTCATTATATCGCTTGCATCGAAGGCATTTTCGATATAATTAAATCCAACAATTTTTTTACCGTCAGCGATTATCTGCACAACATCAAACCTTGGCTGAAGCTCATGCGGATACTTAACGGAATAAATCTGCGAGGCACGGATAATAAGACGTTTTTTTCGCAAGGTAACTGCGTCAAATCCGCTTTCGATAAAATCGGGAGTACGTGTTTTAACCTCGACAAATGCGATAATGCCATCCTTTTTGGAGATAATATCTATCTCACCGCCTTTTATCCGAAAATTTCTTTTAAGAATATTATAACCCTTTTTTTCAAGATAAAATGCAACAACCTTTTCACCGAACTCGCCCAATTCCTTAGCCGTCATTGCTTTTCTCCACCATTTTTTTCATAAAGCTTGCGCAAAAAGGTTTTCCTATGGACAGGCGACGCTCCATATTTGAGTATCATTTCATCATGGAGCTTTGTTCCATAACCCTTATGACGTTCAAACTGATACTGAGGATATTCCTCTGCAAGCCTCATCATATATCTGTCACGCTCCACCTTAGCAAGGATCGAAGCGGCGGCAATGCTTGCGGAGATCTCATCACCCTTGACAAGTGTTTTGATGTTACAATCAAGGTGCGGTGTTCTGTTACCATCGACAAGTGCAAGCTGAACGTCCTTTCCAAGACCTTCGACCGCACGCTTCATTGCCAAAAAAGTTGCTTCAAGAATATTTATCTCGTCAATCTCCTCAACGGTTGCAGCTGCAACACAATACGCTTCCGCTTTTGCAATTATCTCGCCATAAAGTAATTCACGCTTTTTTTCGGTGAGCTTTTTGCTGTCATTAAGACCCTCAATAACAATTCCCTCAGGCAGTATCACAGCGGCGGCATAGACATCACCTGCAAGAGGACCTCTTCCAGCTTCGTCAACACCGCAGAATATACCGTTTTCGGCACGAAATTCAGTATCATACTCAAACAGCGTCATTATTCTTAGTCCTTTCGAACTTTTCGGGAAGCTCAAGAGTGACCCTACCAAGCTTACCGCTTCTGAACTCATCAAGTACGGTAATAGCGGCTCTTTCGGTGTTTATCTCTCCACCCGAAATAAGCATTCCTCTGGCTTTTCCGACCTTTTGCAAAAGCTCATAACCGTCTTCATCGGGTTCAGTTGAGATTTTGTATCTTGTGCAAAGCGTGTCCTTATACATATCGTTGAGAACGAACAACAAACGTGACGCAAGAGCCTCAACGTCCACAACATCGTCCTTTACCGCACCTGTAAAGGCAAGCCTTTCGCCGACAGTTTTATCTTCAAATTTCGGCCAGAGAACTCCTGGCATATCGAGCAGCTCAACATCATCGGCAATTTTCACCCACTGCTTATTGAGCGTGACGCCGGGTCTGTCCTCGACCTTAGCTTTTTTCTGTTTTGCAAGGCGATTTATCAGCGAAGATTTTCCGACATTAGGAATACCAACGATCATAACGTGCAGAACACGTCCCGACATACCCTTTGCTTCATATTTGGCAATAGCATCCCTAAGAACAGTCTTCACAGCAGGAACAAACTTATTTACTCCTCTGCCGCTGCGGCAATCTGTTGGTATAGCCGTTATACCAATACTATTGTAATACGATATCCATTTCTGAACAGCCTGTTCATCTGCGGTATCACATTTATTCAAAATAACTATTCTTGGTTTCCCCTCAATGAGGTTCTGCAAATCAGGATTCCTGCTTGAAACAGGAATTCTTGCATCGATAACCTCGGCAACAGCGTCAACAAGCGGAAGTGATGATTTTATCATTCGCTTGGTTTTCGCCATATGCCCAGGAAACCATTGAATAGAAGGTATTTCAGTCATTTATGCCTCCGTTTCAGGCGGGGATGCCAAAGCTTGAAAACGGGAAAATTCTGAGAACGACCTTACCGAGAATTTCGTCCTTTGAAACAAATCCGACAAGCTCGCTTCTGCTGTCTGTTGAGTTCATTCTGTTATCGCCCATAACAAACACACAATCCTTAGGAACTGTCACAGGATAATCGTGACCATTTTCGTCAAGCAAGGTCAGATTATTGATATAATCCTCCTGCAAAACCTTTCCATCAACAGTCACCTCGCCGCTGTCAAAATCAATATCAATTGTCTGACCACCGGTAGCGATAACTCTTTTTACAATGACCTTATCCAAGTCAGGATTATCATTGTCAACAATAACAATATCGCCATTTTTCGGAGTATAGAAAAGATATGAAACGATCAATCTGTCCTTATCAACAAGCGTAGGCAACATAGATTCTCCGTTCACAGCGGCAAGTCTGAAAACAAAGGTAAAGAAGAGAATAACCGCAAAAAAAGCAACAACAAGCGTTTCAACCCATTCAAACAGGTTTTCGGAGCTTGATATCTTCTTTTCTTCCTCGTCAAGAACCTCATAATTAAGCTCATATTTTCCCATAATCGTCAACCCTTTCCAATTTTAATTTCTACAACTCCGATAACCCAAAGGCTATCGTGACAACTTTGACCATATAGCAAAAAAGGGACAAAGCTGTCCCTTATATGCGATAAAATTACTTGATCTGCTCCTTAACCTTAGCAGCCTTACCAACTCTGCCGCGGATATAATAGAGCTTACTGCGGCGAACCTTACCGCTTCTTACGAGTTCAACCTTCTCAATGATGGGAGAATGAACAGGGAATACCCTTTCAACGCCACATCCGTAGGAAAGACGTCTAACTGTGAATGTTTCATTGATACCGCCATGCTTCTTAGCGATTACAGTACCCTCAAAAATCTGGATTCTGTACTTGTCGCCTTCCTTGATTCTAACGTGTACCTTTACTGTGTCACCAACGTTTACAACGGGTGCGTTTTCTTTCATGCTGCTCTGGCTAATAAGCTTAAGTGCGTCCATGGATAAATTCCTCCTAATAATTTCAGACATTCTTACCTCACGCAAGTTGACCGATACAACGATCTGGGGCAGCGGACTGTCCTTTTAATGTCAACCGTATTTACGGCGGCACTAATCTCGTGTCAAGACGCATTCCCACGTCCATGAAACGGATTTTCAAATGCTCCTTAATTTTAACACATCATACCGAAAATTACAAGTGATTTCACGAAAAAAATCATAATCTGCTGATTATACAAACAAATCGCCATTATTTTTCAGTATTTTTGTGCGTTTTGTACTAATTTTCAAATTATCAATGCCGCTATACCTCTGCAAAGCGTCACAAAAAACGTTTGAATTGATATTAAGCTCTTGACCTGTAGGCAGCTTTACTGTCAAAACAACCGAATCCTCACTTTTTTCACAGGAAATCAGCGTGATATTAGGTCTGATATCAATGAGTATCATTCCTTTTTTCTTGGAATGCTTTTCAACCTCGATTTTTTCAAGGCTCATCATATGACCCAAGCCTGCGATTATATTCTCCGGGGAGGCATTTTCAGAGGTTAAGGTGAATTCATACTCGGAAAAAGCGATCTCTTTATTTTTACTCTGCGGTGCAGTCATTGAAACAAAATGCAGCCCTTCAGGCAAGACCTCATTCAACCTTTGGCACATTTCACCATACGGAAGCTGCTCCACAATTTCAAAGTCCATAATTTCGCAATTGCTTTCCACTCCAAGGGCAAGTGCAAGCGGAAAATTCAGATAGATCCTTGGGTTAAAGCCCTCCGAATACCACACAGGGAGCCTTGAACGCTTCATCGCTCGCTGCATTGTTCTGAAAAGATCAAGGTGCGATATAAAAACAGCTCGTCCTTTCTTCTCAAAAACTCCTCTTACCTCATATTTTTCAGTCAAAGCAAGGTCCTCCTATACATTTACTTACGCCGCAGCCTGCACATTTTTCACGGCAATTTGGTGTAGTTACTGCATTATGTGCGGTTTTGTTTTCACGGATAAGGAATTCCTTTGAAACAAAATAATCGAAGCTGTCCCAAGGGCAAAGCTCATCGTATCCACGTGTGCGGCAGGCATAAAAATTCATATCGAGATTATTTTTTTCAAACGCTTTGACCCAGGCTTTATAATTATAATGCTCGTCCCAGCTATCGAATTTACAGCCGCTTTTCCATGCGTCGTAAATAACCTGCGAAATACGTCTGTCACCCCTTGCAAGCACTGCTTCAAGAACAGATATACGGTATTTGCTCCAGCTTACATTTATATTTCTTATGCCCTTTGTTGCGGAAAGAAGAATATCCTGCTTATGCTTAATTTCCTCCTCTGTTGCCTGTGGTTCAAACTCAAACGGCGTAAACGGCTTAGGCACAAAAGTAGCACAGCTAATGGAAATCTGGATATGCTTACCTCTCGGGCGATTAGGATTCTGATAAAACAGGTCGCATATCTTCTTGGCAAGCTCCGCCATACCTCTTATATCATCGTCAGTTTCAGTCGGCAGACCAAGCATGAAATAGAGCTTTACAGCGGTATATCCTCCGTCAAAGGCGAGCTTACAAGCACGGAATATTTCCTCCTCGGTGATATTTTTATTAATAACATCACGAAGCCTTTGTGTTCCTGCTTCGGGAGCAAAGGTCAGACCGCTTTTACGCACCTTTTGTATCTGATCCATAAGCTCCTTGCTGAAGCGATCAATACGCATTGACGGCAATGAGAGATTTATTCGTTCATCCTCTGTATAGTCCGAAAGCTTTACAAGCATATTTTCAATATCGGAATGATCGCTGGTACTCAATGATGAAAGCGATATTTCCTCATAGCCTGTACTTTCGCAGAGATTTTTCGCTTCATTGCATATCACACCTGTTGATTTTTCACGGAATGGACGGTATATATATCCTGCCTGACAGAATCTGCAGCCTCTTATACAACCTCGAAGAACCTCTACAATAGCTCTGTCATGCACGACCTCACAATATGGAACAACAAATTTTTCAGGATAATAAACCGTACTAAGATCCTTGATTATACGCTTCTTTATAACAGGTGACGCACAGGTTCTGTTCGGAGTAAAGGCAGTAACCTTACCATCATTATCGTAGCTTACATCATAAAAAGAAGGGACATAAACTCCTTCAAGCCTTGCAGCAGCTTCAAGAAATTCAATTTTTGAAGCATTTTTCTTTTTCATCTCAACATAAAGGTCATAAACAGCAAGGTTGATCTCCTCACCCTCGCCGAGAATAAACAAATCAAAAAAATCGGCAATTGGTTCGGGATTACAAACACATGGTCCACCGCCTATAACAATAGGCGAAAGTACTGTACGGTCTTTAGCCTTTACAGGAACACCTGCAAGATCCAACATATTAAGAATATTCGTATAGCACATTTCATATTGGATCGTGAAGCCGATAAAATCAAAATCCTTTATCGGTTCAAGGCTTTCCAAACCATAAAGCGGAATATCATTTTCACGCATTAGCTTTTCAAAATCAACATCGGGTGCAAATACGCGCTCGCACCAAAAGTTATCACGCTCATTTGTAAGCGAATAAAGTATCTTCATCCCGAGATGTGACATCCCGATCTCATATGTATCGGGAAAACAGAACGCAAACCTCATATCAATTTTACTTTTATCCTTGACAACGCTGTTAAGCTCACCGCCGATATAACGCGACGGCGTTTTAACATCAAGCAAAAGCCTTTCTATTTTTTCCTTTAACATATATCCTCCTAGACTGACGCAGCCGTAAAAAGCAAAAACAACAGCGTCAGATATATTGTAAAATTCCTTGTTCCCGTCATAAAAAGGACAACAGCAGCCGCAGGAACTGTAATAACACTCGCATAATTGAGTGCTGCTTCAGCCTTGAGCGCAAATCTATATGGCAGAAAACGATAAAAAACAGCAATCAGAAGCTTACCGCCGTCAAGAAAGCTTATCGGCATTGCATTAAAAAGTCCAACAACAAGATTTACAAGTGCAAAATCGTAAGCTTTAAAGTATGATGCTATTGCATATAACAAAAAATTCACCAGACAGCCCGAGGAAAGTACAGCAAACTCGCTTGGAAAGCCGCAAATATTATTCGGACGGACTATTTTTATCCCTGCACCATAAAAAACAAGCTTTTTTACGCTCATTCCTGTAAGAAGCATAACAGCGAGATGAGCTGTTTCATGAAGCAGGCAGGCACAAAGACTGTAAAGGGCATAATCATTACAGCCAATAAGCATAAGTATAGACACAGCCGCAAAAAAGCTGAAATCAAGGCAAACCTTGATTTTTCCTATGCAAAATTCAATCATATGAAACAGGCTTTGAATTTATGAAATCCAATATTTTTTCAACAAAGCCGTCAGCTGTTTCCGAAAAGCAAGCCTTCTCAAATCCTTCAGAAAGCGAAGCGGCGATATCGGACATAAACATATTTAACGCTATAAATGCAATTGAAATAACAATGCAAAGCATCGCCTGTACCGTTATAGTTTCATCAAGCGTCCGATGCCTCCCCTTAATGAGCAAAGCTTCATTTTCAATAAATTCTGTCATATTTTCGTCCATAACATTCCCTCCCGAACAGACTATCTTATTATAACAAGTCTATTACAAAAAATGGAAAATTATACTATAATGAATACATTATTTTTTCATTCTGATGATAGAACCTGACGGATATTCCTTTTCGCACGGAATAACGAGCTTCATCATAGCATGATTTGCATTTTCGACAAGCTCGCCATTTTCGTCATACATTTCATTTATGATCATATCGTCAAAATGTCTGTTAGGAGCAAGAATTTCAACCTCCGCTCCCTTTTCAAAACGATTACGCTGTGTAGCATATATTTTGCCGTCTTTACATTCATCAACAATGGCGATAACATCATATTCACGAATATAGCCGCTGTTTTCGTAATACTGGCAATCCTTGGGGTGACCGTAAAAGAAGCCTGTACAATATTTCCTGTGACTAACCTTGAAAGCTTCATCACGAATCCAAGCAGGAAGAGCGTAATTATCGGGAGAGGCCTTAAAAATATCCATTGCCATACGATAAGCGTTTGTTACAACCGAGGTATAATATGATGATTTTGCTCTGCCTTCAATTTTAAAGCTCATAACTCCTGCCTTTGCAAGATCGTCAATATGATCTATCATACACATATCCTTGGCATTAAGGATATACGAGCCCTTTTCGTCCTCGAAAACAGGATAAAATTCGTTAGGACGTTTTTCTTCCATAAGGTGGTATCCCCAGCGGCATGGCTGTGAACACTCTCCCCTGTTTGCGTCACGATTGGTAAGATATGCCGAAAGCAGACATCTTCCCGAAAAGGACATACACATTGCACCATGCACAAAGACCTCAATATCAAGGTCATCGGGAGTTTTAGCGCGAATTTCCGCAATTTCGTCAATAGAAAGCTCTCTGGCAAGTACAACACGCTTCGCCCCCATATTATAAAGCTCATTTGCGGAAACGTAGTTGACGATTCCTGTCTGTGTAGACATATGAATCTCCATATCGGGTGCATATTTCTTTACAAGCGACATCAATCCAAGATCGGCAACTATAACAGCGTCTACACCGCTTGCCACAGCCTGCTCAATAAAGTCCTCAAACTGCGGAATTTCATTATTTCTCGGCAAGGTATTGCAGGTAAGATAAACCTTTACTCCCTTTGCGTGAGCTTCGTCAACGGCGGCTTTCATAACATCTCCGTCAAAATTCTTCGGAGCGGCTCTCATACTGAAAGCCTGTCCGCCTATATAAATTGCGTCTGCACCATAATCAAGCGCAGCCTTGAAACGTTCATAGTCACCTGCAGGTGCAAGAACCTCAAGCTTATTCAGATCCATTAAAACAACCTCACTTAATTCCCGCAAGGACAAGATTAGCTTCATGCTCCTCATTTGTCATTGCATAATAAACCTCTCCTGTATCTACATTTGCGCAGAAAAATTTATAATCCGTATCAGCAGGATAAAGAACCGCATTTATCGCTTCCATACCAGGGTTACAGATAGGTCCGGGAGGAAGTCCTGCACCCTCATAGGTATTATAAGCCTTGGACATTTCCTTTGAAGGAACATCTATATTCGGCTCAATTATTTCCTCAACATATTTTCTTGTCGGGTCAGACTGGAGAAGGGGAAAACTATCAGGATCGGCAAGACGATTACGGAAAACAGATGAAACACGCTTCATATCGTAAACCGAGCTTGCCTCTGCCTGAACCATTGACGCCAACGTGATAACCTCTTCAAGCTCCATATCAAGATCCTCCATTCGTGCGAAAAGATCGGACGTCATTTTGGTTGAAAAATTGCGGTATATCTTTTTAACAACGATTTTCGGGTCTTCCTCTTTATAAAAGGTATAGGTATCGGGAAAAAGATAACCCTCCATTTTATAAAACTTAAGCGAGCTTACCTTTACAAGCTTCTCAAAGTCAAATCCAAAGCTTGCATTGTTAAATTCATGTATAAAATCATCAGCGCTGCAAACCTCGTTTTCTTCAAGACGCTGTGCCGCATCGTAGAGAGTTATTCCCTCAAAAAACACAACGTCAACCGATTCTCTTGTATCAACAGCACCCTGCTGAAGCTCATAAACGATATTTTCATAGGACATATCACCTGAAAGGACATGCGAACCAGCGACATATGTGCCATCCGAGCCCTTTACACGGGAATAAAAACGGAAGAAATATGTACTTTCAATTATACCCTCATCGTGAAGAATATCCGCAATTTCAGCCGTTCCTGAATTCATCGGGATTTCAACTACGACCTCAACCGAGGGTTTGCCTATCCCGACAAAATCCTTTGCAAATTTCAAAGCAAATGCCGCACAGAAAACAGCTATCGTAACAACGATCGCAGTCATAACAAGACCAAAAATCAACCTCCCGCCTACTCTTTTTTTACGCCTTTTTTTATATTGAACAGGCTTCTCGGGAGGTTCTTCCCGATCTTCTTCGTCGTCCCAGTCTGATTCGTATTCCTTCTCCTCAGAGAGAGCGGTTATATTTTCATCATAAAGCTCCCCAGAAGCGATATCATCAACAGAATCCTGCTGCTTTTCCTGATCCATTTCATCGGATTTCTTTTCATCATTGATAATTTCCTCAGAAATATTTATTTCGTCCATGCCGAACCTCCTTTAAGCTTTTTCACATATTTTTCAGTCACAAGCATATCTGCAGCAACATCAAATTTTCCTCTGACAAGGGTTGTAACTGTACAGCAGCAATATTCTATCCCAATATTATATAAGCCCCTGTGCGAGGAAAGAAATCTGTCATAATAGCCCTTTCCGTAGCCAAGTCGATAACCCTCCATATCATAAGCAAGGGCAGGAACTATACATATTGCGTCGCTGAAATCAGTCAGCAGCTCACAACGTTCGGGAACAGGCTCAAGCACACCGAACGAACCCGCTTCAAGCTGCTTGTTCGAGGTTATGATATAAAAATCCATATTGCGTGTTCCGTCGATACATCTTGGAACGGCTACGATTTTGCCATCGTCCATCGCCGTATGTATCAGCTTCATTGTATCGACCTCAATTTCCGTAGAAACATAAGTCAGAAGGCATTTGCATTTTTTATACGCTTCAGTTGATGTAAGCTTACTGATGATCATATCGTCAAGCTTTTCTTTATGCTCCTGTGTCATATCCCTGCGAAGCTGCTTGAATTTCGCACGCAACTCCTTTTTATACTCTCTTATATCGAAACGGCTTACATGCATAAAAGATCTCCGCCGATTTTGTCGGATACATTCTTCCCGTTAAGTATTTCCGCAAGCTTCAAAGCAAGCTCCATTGCCGTTGCAGGTCCTCTTGATGTTATCACTTTTCCGTCGACAGTAACAGCGTCATATGTAATTTCAGCCCCATGAAGCTCCTTTTCAAAGCTGGGATAACAGCAAGCCTTTTTACCGTTCAGCACACCCTTATGTCCGAGCACTGACGGAGAAGCGCACATCGCCGAAATGTAAAGGTCATTATCTTGACAATATGAAATTGCCCTTGCAACATTTTCCGATGAATCAAGGTTCAGCATCCCCGGCATACCACCGGGGAGATAAATCATCTCAAGCTTATCATCAAGCACAAGTGAGCTATCGTCAGTATCAGCACAGAATGTGATACCATGTGCACCCTTGATATTTTTTTCGCCGATACCGACAGAAACTACCTCCGAACCGCTTCTTCTAAGAATATCAATAACTGTTACAGCTTCAATTTCCTCAAAACCATTCGCAAGAAAAACATAAACCATAATCAACTCTCCTTATTTGAATATTACCATATTTTTTTTTATCTGAAACTCGGGATAATATGATCTCTTTGATTTTCTTAAACCTTCAAGACCAAGATCCTCTTCCCTGTTGATATAAGTGAAATCCCGTGCCTCCGCTTTTGCAAATTCATTCATCACGGCGGTATATGCGCCGTTGATATCGGACAAAGCCTTTTCTATATGAATGTCAATAGTATCGGAATTGGTGCGGCTGCCAACTGTAAAGCCTACAACTTTTCCATCAATTCTGACA
The DNA here is from genome assembly GCA_964619105.1 of uncultured Ruminococcus sp. Lineage (GTDB taxonomy): Bacteria > Bacillota > Clostridia > Oscillospirales > Ruminococcaceae > UMGS363. Next base: position 1,980 of record CAZUDC010000017.1, on the reverse strand, counting down.
ACGCCGCCTCTTAGTCCAAGCTCTGCAAAATAATTGAAAAAGGTATTTATCGCATACTGCTCTCCGACTGCGGATTCATCATCATACATATCGTTATTATTGTAGCTTTCTGCTGCAAAAAGAATACACTCATCATAATCCTTTTCAGTCAGTGGAGAATAGCTCCAGTTATTTTCATAAAACCTGTTAAGGTGATTACGTTTACCGTGGAGCTTTTTACCTGACAAGGTTATAAGCTTTTCAGCCAGATAAATGTAATCATAATCTGCTTCATCGGTCGTAACGGTAAATCCATCTACGTAATTATCCTCAAAAAAAGCCATCTGCTCATCGGAAACAGATGTTACGCACAGCGGCGAGCCTTTCTGCTCAGAATACTTTTTTAATTCGTCAAAAAGCTCCTTTCTGTCGCCCTGTCCTGCAGGAAATGTAAAATGAAGTCCGTATTTCTCCGACTTTGATATATAAAAATCCTTAAAACGGCAAATTTCCGTTTCATAAAGCCTATGCCATGCAAAATTATTTGCAAAGGAATATTCACAGCCACGAAAATCAGATAATGCCAGCAGGCTGTCTATCCAAGGCTTATCAGCAAGTTCAATTTTTCTGAAATCAAGCATTAATTATTCTTCCCCGTGTTCCTATTCTGCGTTAACAGAACTATATATAAGCTCGGAAAGCCTGCATGAAATATCCTCAACGGGAAGCGGCGAGCCTCCGTCACTGCATGGGACAACGTGCCAGCCAAGCTTTTTTGCAGCATAAAGTGCCGAACGTCGGCAGGTTTTGAGATACTCAACATTAGCTTCGTGAATATCCTTTTTGCTCTCATCTCCCTTATAACGTTCGCTCATAAGCTTTTGTGAAATTTCTACCGGCATATCGAGGAAGATAACGCAGTCAGGTCTTGGCAAACCAAGCTTTGAATACTCATAATCCTCCAGCCATTCAAGATAAGAATCCCATTCATTTTCAGGAAGCTTTGACATCTGATGAATAGCATTTGAAGTAACATATCTTCCTGCAAGGATAAGCTCTCCTTTATTGTAGCTCTCCTCCCAATACTTTTTATAGCTTATGTATCTGTCAGCCGCATAAAAGCTCGAAGCAGCGTATGCGTTGATATCAGCCGCATTATCTGAGATCTCTCCCGAAAGATACATCTTTACAAGCGTTGACGAGGGTTTATCATAATCTGGAAAGCTGATAGCCTTTACGGTATATTCCTGTGATAATTTATCTTTTATAATATCAAACTGTGTTGTTTTTCCGCTTCCGTCCAATCCATCGATAACAATAAGCATTTTTTTCATAAAATCACCCTGACAAAAATTTAATGCACACTGATATTATATCATTTTTTCTTGATATCGTCAAGGAATTACAATTTTTTTACATTCATTTGCTGTACAGCTTATCAAAATCTGCAAAAACGGCTTTAAGTTCCAGAGAAACGCTGTTAAGACTAAAAAGTATATAATTATTGTCGTTGTATTCGTACAGATAACAGGTTCTGTCCGGATACTCTGCATTTACATAATAATCTGCATAAACATATTCTGGTACAGAATTGCCATAAGGAAAAATTTCCAGCCTATATTCTTCTTTGGAATCATCCTTGACATAGCTCTCATTCTCTTCTGCATAATCAGAGTAACCGCCTGCATTATATAGTATTTCCACAGAAATATCATTATTCTTCTTGACAAAAGTTAACTGCTCCAGTTTAGCAAAATCAATTTCCACGGAATTATTTACAACCTCAAGCTGTTCAGCAGTAAGATCAGTTCCCTTTACATCGATAGTATAATCACGAAAAATCATAGTTTTCCCAAATTGAAGGCCCGCATAAAGCACGGCAAAAAGAAGTATCGAAACAATAGTATAGATCACATAATTCTGTTTTGGTTCTTTATGATAAGGCTCATCAGGAAGGTTATTTTGTTGAATTTCATTCATATAGGCTGCTCCTTTTTATGC
>CAZUDC010000016.1:0-18231 GCA_964619105.1 uncultured Ruminococcus sp. | reverse complement strand
GTTTAAACTTTTTTAAGATTTAATGTTATATCATTCTGTTAAAATTTTATTAAGATCATCTGCATATCTTGCACAATCGTGAAAAAGCTGTGTTTTAATATTTGATGATGTACTGCGGATATAAAGCACAATTACATAGGGCGAATCAGAATAAACTGCCGCAGCAGCTCCCAGAGTGTAAAAATCGTCCTGCGGAAGATATCCATATTTTTCACATACTGTGTACTCCTCAAGTTCATCAGAGAAAAGGTCATTATGTTCGCTGTTTGCAAGAAACTCCTTCATTAATCCTCCATTCTGATGTTGTTCATTGAAGAAAAAAATATCCTTAAAATAAACGGCTGTTTCTCTTGCGGTCAGCTTAAACCAATAATTATCGTCTGTCATCCTTTCATCTCGTCTGAGGCTTTCTGCCAAATCATTAAAGCATTGATATCCTATATAATTATACAACATTTTATACGCGGTATTATCACTTTTTTCAATAGCTGCCCTTGCAAGCTCCCTTATACTAAAAAATGTACCCACGGGTTCGCCGTCTATAAGCTCGTAGCTTGAATTAAGCATATCCTCTGTCATTTCAAAAGTTTTGTCAAGATCAGCTTCATTTCCAAGTACAGCCCTGACATAGGGTGCTTTTATAATACTTGCCGCTGAAAACCGTACATCTGCGTTGTATTCGACAGAAGCGCCGCTATCAAGGTTTACATACAAAAAGCCCGCGTCACCATATTTTTTTATAAGAACATTATAAAGCTTATCAAGTGCTTCAGAAACACCATCTACTTCCTCATCAATACCCGATGTTATCAAAACCGAAGGCTCACCCTCTGACATTGTTTCAAAAGCAAATTGTGGACTATCAATAAAGAGAGATGTCAGTAATTCGGGAATTTCAGGCTCAGTTACTGTTATTTCAGTTTCGGTCTGAATCGTTGTTTCTTCTGCTTTTTTTCCACCGCTAACTATGACCTTTACAACAGTTTCACCAGGTACGAAGCTTTCCTCCTCTTTTATACTTTGAGAAAGAATAACACCCTCATTATAATCCGTATTATAGTTATATTCTATATCAAGCGTAAAAAATCTGCTGTAACAGCCTGTAACATCGTCAACTGTGTAGCCTACTATTTTAGGCATTTTTTTCTCCGATTCAACAGGCTTACGAAAAATTACAATGCAGGCAACTGCCGCAAATGCGATCAATGACAATACAATAATTACTATACTGATCAACTTTTCCTTATTATCGGACATGTTCATTTCCTTTCTTATATTATTCAACAGTTTTAAGCGAAGCTGCCATATCTATTTTTTTTAATCTGAAATAAAGCATAAGATTTACAAGCATTGCAAAAGCTATTGTGAGTACAGCAGACGCAAGGAAGCAATATAGCGGAATATCAGGCGCAAACATTACCGAATCGACCTCGCAGGTTTTTATAACAAACTTTTCAAAGAATACCCCAACCAGCAAGCCTACGAGCATACCCATAAAGGCTGATATTGAATTTTCACGGTAAATATATGCCGCAACCTCTCCATCATAAAAGCCTAAAACCTTAATTGTTGCAAGCTCATGCATTCTTTCGTTTACGTTTATATTTGTAAGGTTAAACATTACAACAAACGCAAGTGCTCCTGCACATACTATTATCATTATAACTATAAAAGAAAGGCTGTCAACAAGCTTTCCAAAGCTTTCACTGCCGTCCTCTGCATAGGAAACCATAAGGATATCATCACGGCAGACAAGCTTTTCTGCGTCAAGCCGTTCATCCTTTTCAGATTTAAGAAACAGAACGTTATCTTTCATCTCATAATCAAGTCCAAGCTTATCAAAGCCTTTACTTCCGATAAAAGCGTAATTTAAAGTATAATTCTCCATTATTCCAATAATTTCCACAGGATTATTTTTGTTGAAATAAACGCTGTCACCTACTTTTACATCAAGAAGCCGTGAAAGCTTTTCATTTATAATTATCCCTTCATCGGAAATAGCATAATGCTCACCCGATTTTCGATTGTGAATATTAAAAAACGGAGTTATATCCTCATTGGAATCTGAAACAACAAGATAAACCTCTACTGAAGAGCCTTCGGAATATATTTCATCGGTTTTCTGCATTGCAAGCATCGAATTATAATCTGGCACAGCGTTTTTTATTCCTTCATAATCGGCTTTATCCTCATCAATTGCAGCAATTGCATCATAAATAAAAATATTGGAATACTGCCTGTCAACAATGCTTACAATAGAATGTCTTAAAGCAAAGCCTGTCAATAAAAGTGCTGTACAGCCTCCTACACCGATTATCATCATAATGACACGGCTTTTGTATCGGAAAAGATTGCGGAATGTAACCTTTGTTGTGAACCTCATACGGCTCCATACGGCTGTTATTCTTTCAAGCCAGATCCTCTTTCCATTTTTAGGAGGCTTTGGACGCATAAGCTCTGCGGGCTTGGACGAAAGCTCAATTCGGCAAGCTAAGAAAGCTGATAATCCTGTACAAAGGCATGCCGCAACCACACAGCCGAGCATATAATCCCATCTGAATTCTGCAGAAAATCTATCAAAGGCATACATTGAATTATAGCATATAAATATAAGCCTCGGGAGAACTTTAAGACCGACGGTGACACCGAATGCAACCCCTGGTATACTTGCAAGTACAGCATATAAAACATACTGTCCCATTATTTCACCATAGCCATAACCGAGAGCCTTTAGCGTTCCTGTCTGAATACGCTGTTCTTCTACCATTCTTGTCATTGTTGTCCAGCACACAAGTGCGGCAATAAGTATAAAGAAAATCGGAAAAACCTTTGCAATAGCGTCTACCTTGTTGCAATCGTCATCATAGTTTCCGTAAGCGGGATAAATATCTTTACGACTGAAAACATACCATTGAGCATCCTTAGTGTTTTCATAAATCTCTCGTTCTGCCTTTGCAATTTCAAGCTGTGCGTTATCAAGCTTTTGTTCTCCGTCTGAAATATCTTTTTCCGCCTGTTCAAGTTCTGCAGCAGCTTTTTCCAATTCAGATGAAGTGGCTTCAAGCTCTTCATTAAGTTTCAAAATATACTGTTCAAGTCCTTTTTGGCAAGCAGTCTTAGTTCCGTCATCATATTCAGCAGGAACTGACATGTAGCCTGTTAAAAGCTGTACAAGTGTTTCATCTGCTGTAAAAAAATCACCTTTACTTATATCATCAATAAACAGCTTAATCTCATCAGATGAAGCAGCTCTTTCACTATACTCTGCGATCACGTTATTCAGCTCTGAAATAACAGAACGTACTTGGATAACAGCTCTGTTCCCGTTATTATATGAGATCTGACCTTCTTCAAGCTGATCTTTTCTTTCAAGAAGGGCTGTTCTTTGCTCTGAAAGCTCATCTTTCGCTTTTTCTATTTCTTCATAAGCTTCATCTGTTATCCTTTTTACACGCTTTTCAACAGAAATATTGCCGATATCATCAAGTGAGGCGATCTTATCGTCTATAAAGCTTTTGTATTCATCTGTAAAGGGATCAAGCTTTTCAGCACTATTCGATTTTATATAAGCATCGGTATAAACATCAATATCAAAATTCTCATATGGTATAAGCACATATCCGCTTAACGTTCCGTTTCCAATAGATGTAGTTCCACGCTCTGTTGAAATATACATAGGAAGCTTTACATAACCAACAACAATATATTCCGTTTCTTTAAGTATAAGCTCGGTATTTTCAGGAACAGAAAAAACAGCTTTTTCTCCGATTTCCGGTCTGTCAGTCATCATATAATCAATTACACATTCATTACTGCTTACAGGAAGTCTTCCGTCTATTATTTCTGCTTTATTAAGTTTTGCTTCACTGTCATATGAATAAAGCTTAACAGCTTTACGGTTTGCCATATCGCTTTCTATGAAAACATCAGCCGTAAAACCTCCCTCGCAATATAATTCTTTGTCAACAGATGCTATTTCATCAAGCTCATCGTCCTCAAAGCCAAGTGTTGACATAATATGTATATCGTCAAGGCTATACTCGTTAAAATAATTCCAAGCATTCTTTTTCATATCGGGTGATGCTGCTTTAATTCCTGAAAAGAAGCCTGATCCAAGAGCAATTATCGCAAAAATTGCAATAAACCTGCCAAATGTTTTGCCTATACTACGAAAGGTATTCTTCAATAAAGTGTTTTTCATAATCAATTACCACTCAATTTCTTCAATAGGAGTTGGATTTTCATTCAATACTACGCTTTCAACCTTGCTGCTTTTTATTGTTATCACACGATCAGCCATGGGTGTTATAGCAAGGTTATGTGTTATCACAACAACAGTTGTTCCTGTATTTCGGCAGGTATCTTGTAAAAGCTTTAATATAGTTTTTCCGGTCTTATAGTCAAGAGCACCTGTTGGTTCATCGCAAAGCAGAAGCTTAGGCATCTTTGCTAATGCTCTTGCAATAGATACACGCTGCTGTTCTCCTCCCGAAAGCTGTGCTGGAAAATTATCCATCCTATCACCAAGACCTACCTCATGCAATATTTTTTCAGCGTTTATATAATCCTTACATATTTGAGTTGCCAGCTCAACGTTCTCCTTTGCAGTAAGATTCTGAACAAGATTATAAAACTGAAATACAAAACCAATGTCGAATCGTCGGTATGAAATAAGCTCCTTTTGAGTAAATCTTGCTATATCAGTTCCATCAACAATAATTTCTCCCTCATCACAGCAATCCATTCCCCCAAGCATATTAAGAACAGTGGTTTTGCCGGCCCCACTTGCACCAACTATTACCGCAAATTCCCCTTTTTCTATATTAAAGCTAACTCCGTCAGAAGCGTTAATAGTGACCTCGCCCATTTTATATCTTTTATAAACATCTTTAAACTCAACAAAGCTCATATTATATCTTCCTTTACAAAAAACAATTACATTTTGATTATAATATATTTTAAAATAACCCAAATCCTCAAAAACTCCCCTTTGAATTAAACGGTTTTACAGCAGTATATCATAAAACCAAATAGGAGCCAATAAAAAAGGTCAACAAAAAAAAGGCAGGAAAAGGTATAGCTCACCCATAGACTGCTAAGATTTCAAAAAATCAAAGAGCTGCCCAAACGTTAAATATTCTCATAAAAGCATTCGCCCAGGGACTACTCCGTCCGAAAGCAAGAATATGCTTCCGTGCATGCCCAGTGAGATGCCCTTGCAATAAGCCCATCAATGACGATGCATATTCTACGACGCTTAATTGTGCTGTGACGCATAGGCATATCACGTTTTTTCATTGCCTCTAAGCCGATTATGCAAAGTATGTTGTAAGCAAGCATTCCAAGCTTCAGAATGAGTGCGTTTGTATCAAATTTTCCACTGGGCTGACGCTCTAAATCCATATCCGTTTTTATCTCGCTGTGATACTGCTCACAAATAGCGTGATTGTGAAACACTCAAACACTTTTTCATCCGAGAGTTCAAGAGAAGGCAGATAAAGGTTGATCTCAGATTCGGTGTCAAATAACATCTGACCGTTTGGATCCATTATCCTGTCAATGATCTCGTACACGGCTCTGATACACATTTCGCCCTTTTCTTCTGTCTTAAATGTTGATTCGGAGGGAATATCGTATGCAATTCCAAGAGCAAGCTTGTAATATTCGGGGTCTGTATGAAATTCATTGACATGATCGAAGCTTGTTTTTGCAAGATTAAGCAATCCTATCTCTGTCAGGAGTATATCTCCGTTTTTTATCTGAGGCTGCGATCTCTTGTCCGTCTTCATTCTTGCCGCTTTTTCGCAAGATTTGATTTTCCGAATACCTGTCCTATTATGCATAATCCGCTTGGCGTGATCAGTCTTTCGTCGCTTAATACTACTTCAATTTTTGTTTCATTCTTTTTTACCCTCCGGGTGCTGTTTTCCAGTAGCTTTTATATCTCTTATTATACCTATTTTGAGACGGATTGGCAAGTTTTTTTGTGGGTGAGTTTTGCGGATTAAGGGTCAAATCTTTGATTTCTGCTTTTTTTATTTTCATAATAAATATACTTCCCCCTTCCTCAAAATAGATGCGTTTTCACCTGTATATCAGATGATGCCTCGAACTGTCTTGACCTTATTTGCAGCTTAATTTGCATTTTTGCAAAATTTCTACTACTTAAATATTAACACAGACACACATACCTTTCTTTATTTCATTTAGCATAAAAAACTCCCCTTTTGTTAGTTTCAATATCGGTATATTTTACCACATTGTCTAACAAAAGGGGTGTATTTTAAATTTGTTCTACGCTATATATTTAACCCATTACAGCAACAACCTCATGTGTGCCGTCTGCAAATACAGGGAGAACATTTCCTTCAATAGCCTTTCCGTCAACTGTAACGGATACAATGCCCTTGGAAACGTGGTTTGGATTTTCAATCTTTACATTATATACAGCGTTTCTGAAGGTTCTTGAAACCTCGTAACCATTCCAATCCTTAGGAATAGATGGATCGATCTTAAGACCGCTGTAATCAGGAATAATGCCAAGAATATACTGTGAGATCGCAACAAAGTTCCATGCAGCAGTACCTGTGAGCCAGCTGTTCTTAGCCTCACCAAAACGCTTAGCGTCCTTGCCTGCAACCATCTGTGCATATACATAAGGTTCAGTTCTGTGAAGCTGCTCATCCTCCTGATATGCAGGAGCAATTCTTGTATAATAATCAAATGCTCTGTCGCCCATACCTGCATAAGCTGCGGCACACATAATCCAAGCATTATTATGACAGAAAATACCTGCATTTTCCTTATATCCACCTGGATAAGTAGAAATCTCGCCATATTCAACAACATACTTTGTAAATGCTGGATTATTAAGAACAAGACCATGCTTCGTACCAAGGTACTTATCAATGCTGTCCATTGTTTTTTCTGTAAATTCCTTGCCGCCGATATCAGACATTACGCAGAAGCCCTGAGGTTCAATGAATATCTTACCTTCTTCATTTTCATTTGAACCAACCTTCTTGCCGTAAGCGTCATATGCACGGATAAACCAATCTCCATCCCAACCATACTCAACAATAGCCTGCTTCATCTTTTCGATTTCAGCCTTTGCCTTATCAGCCTCTTCAGTCTGACCCATAAGACGGCAAAGCTTCTCATATTCAGGTCCGATATATGTAAACATACCTGCAATCATAACAGATTCAGCTGTCTGCTCATTAAGAGGCTCACCTGTTTCGGGATTAACTTCCTTAGCGATGTTTGAAGCAGTATTCTGGAAGCTTTCACCAGGAACTCTTGAGAAGCAATTAAGGTTAAGGCAGTCATTCCAGTCAGCACGTCCGATAAGAGGAAGTCCGTGAGGCCCCTTATTGTTTACAACATGATAGAAGGATCTCTTAAGGTGATCAAGAAGCGGCCGTGCAAGTGCAGGATCGTTCTTATAATCAACCATTTCATCAAGAATACCAAGATCGCCTGTTTCCTTAATATATGCAGCTGTTGAAAGAATCATCCAAAGTGGGTCATCATTGAAGTTTGTACCTGCAGCGTCATTACCCTTTTTGGTAAGCGGCTGATACTGATGGTAGTTGCCGCCATCCTCAAGCTGTGTAGCAGCAATATCAAGGATTCTCTCTCTTGCACGCTCAGGGATCTGGTGAACAAATCCGAGAATATCCTGATTGGAATCACGGAAGCCCATACCTCTGCCGATACCACTCTCAAAATATGAAGCAGAACGTGAAAGGTTAAATGTAACCATACACTGATACTGATTCCAGATATTAACCTGTCTGTTAAGCTTTTCATCATCAGAACGGAGGCTGTATTTAGCAAGAAGATCTTCCCAAGTCTTAGCAAGCTCTGCAAACGCTGCATCAACCTTTTCAGCTGTATCAAACTTAGCCATCATTTCATAAGCCTTAGACTTATTCATTGAGCCGTCAGCATTGAACTTCTGATCGTAAGGATTCTCAACATAACCAAGAATAAACACAAGGGTCTTCTCCTCACCTGCAGCAAGTGTGACCTCCTTATAATGAGATGCAACTGGTGACCAACCGTCAGCAACAGAATTCTTGGGAGCACCATCAACAACCGTCTGAGGATTATGGAAATCATTGTAAATACTTCCCATAAATGTTTCACGGTCTGTATCATAGCCGTCAACAGTATCATTTACAGCATAGAATGCAAAATGATTTCTTCTTTCCTTATATTCAGTCTTATGATAGATTACAGAACCGTTATTTTCAAGCTCAACCTCGCCTGTATTGAAGTTACGCTGGAAGTTTGTGCTATCGTCATTAGCGTCCCAAAGGCACCACTCTACAAATGAGAAAAGCTTAAAGGACTTTTCAGCATTGCTTTCATTTTTAAGAACAACCTTCTGAATTTCGCCTGTGAAATTCTGCGGAACAAAGAAAGTAACCTCTGCAGAAAGTCCATTCTTCTTACCTGTGATTTTTGTATAACCCATACCATGACGACACTCATACGAATCAAGATCCGTTTTTACAGGTGCCCAGCCGGGATTCCAGATTGTACCATTATCATTAATGTAGAAATAACGTCCACCTGCGTCAGCTGGGACATTATTGTAACGATAACGCGTAATTCTTGCAAGACGAGCATCCTTGTAAAAATCATATCCACCTGCGGTATTCGAAATAAGACCAAAGAAGTCCTGAGTTCCGAGATAATTTATCCACGGATATGGAGTTTTGGGTGAATTGATGACATATTCCTTATTTTTGTCGTCATAAAAGCCGTATTTCATTCATCTAACCTCACTTGAAAGTATTTTTACATAATAACCGCATAAGGTTATCATTGATACAATTTTAACATATTAAACGTTTAATATCAATAGAATTTTTGATTTCTATGCATAAATTTTTTGGGGTTTTTATTATGCATTTTCAACAAACAAGTCATATCACCAAGTCCATTCAGACATAAAACGTGAAATTTTTTCATAAAGTTCTCCCTTTACAGAGTTATTTTTTCTTTCATTGAATGCACCAATTGCAATAAGGATCACTCCTGCCGCAAGCAGATATACCCACCACGCAGGACTTTCCCACTGCTTTATACTTAAAAAGATTGCCGAAGCTGTAATAACCGTTGTTCCAAGAATAAACCACCTCTTTATGCGTATAAAGAAGGATATGACCAATATTATGAAAGCACTTGCCATCAGAATGATCGCATTTGTCAAAGTTCCGTTAATAGCATTAAAGAACAGAATTACATATACTATGGAATAAGTAATAAATGTAAGCGAATCAATATGCTTTTTATCCCATTTCAGCAATCTTAACACTGCAACATATAAAAGTATAGGAACAATGTTTATTTCAACTGAAATAAGCTCAGGAGATTTTACAGATGGTCTGAACCACCAAACAAAAACAAGTGTCAGCATTGCAAACGAAATAATTATGCGATTTGTCAAAGGCATATTCCCTTTACGCAGGAACGAAGCTATGACAATTCCGAAAAGCCATATAAACAACCAACTCTGATATTCTCCGCTCATAAATATAAGATATGCTGTCAGCCCCAAGCATCTTGAAATCGCAAAACAATCAATTTTATGCTTTTGTTTATCATAAATATAGACGTTAAAAACAATATAGCTTGCTAAAACAGAAAGAAGTATTATCACAGCAATGGTCAAGCAGGCCGCATTTTTATTTACAAGTATTAGTGATGACTGTGTAGCAGCGGCATAATACAATGCAGAAAGCGTCATTGTCAGCAACGAAGTACAACCAGTCATCAAGCTGCTTGCAACAGTCATTGCCAGAACAATTATCACACCGACATAAATAGCAGGATTAAAACTATCAGAAAATGAAGCTAAAAGTAGCAAAAGAAGGGCTATTGCATTAAGACAAGTTGTTGAAAACCTACGACAGAAAACAATCAAATTTCCATTGGCAAATGTAAATACAGCGAAAAGCACTGAAGCGAATAATCCTGCGGAAATAAGCTGTCCAATTAGATCAGAATCAAAAATATCCTTAGCTACACTTCCGAAAGCAATGCAGAAAAGAGTAATATCAGCAGACACAAAGTGTTTACGTTTTTCAATAAAAGTTTTAGCAAAATAGACAGCACCTAAAATAAACCAAAGCTGGCATATTGGTTTATATAATACAGCATAAGATAAACATATGTATATTAGTGTAACAGCAGTAAAACCAACGAGCGTTGCATTAACTATTACTTTACTGCGTTTTGATAACATTATGGTTATCATTGCAAGAATACCAGAAACAGCTGTAAAAATCCATATTGCATCAAATTTTTGGCTGAAAAACTCACCAAAAGGAATCAGCGAAAAGGTCAACATACTTAAAGGAATAAAAGTCGCTTTTTCCCACTTCTTTTTAGGAGATATACCATAGCATAGCAATACCGCAGAAGCAGAAAGCACCGTTATAGTTATAGATTTTCCCCCACAAATCTGAAAAAATAGAATACCTAACGCAAAAGCAGAATAAACAACATCTGTGAACACAGAACGAAGTACAAAGCTTTTTCCTTTTTTATTAAAAATGATATCAGCAAATACATAAACTACCGAAATCAAAAGTATAACTGCCGATGGTATCGTACAAAAATCACTAACTTCAAAAAGTGTTATTGTCTTAAGCATTAAGAGCGAAATCAGTAGCGAGAAAGACACAAGAAAAAAATTTCCAGATGTTTCATTTCTCTTGATCAATCCTAACGCAAGCACTTCAACAGTGAAAATCGCAGATGTGATGACCGATACCTTTGTTGTTACGTTTGATAAACAATCACACGCAATTGCAAACATAGCTATTCCAACGCAAATACATGATAAAGAATTGAATGCGCTGCTTGCTGGTAATGCTTTAAGCAGAGAAAGAACCGAAATAATTGTAGCGATCAATGCCCATACGTATATGCCATCGTCAAATGAGCTTAATGAAGCTTGATGTGTAACCCCTATGAAAACAAAAATCATAAAGGGTATTGCTCCTGCATATCCATTTTTCTTCGAAAGTCCGCTGAAAACATATGCCGCCGCAAAAAAAACACACGCTAAAGTAAATACAAAACTCTTTCCCGACCAAACGATGATAAGAGATACAAAACTAAGTAAGACAGTATTAGTTAATTCAAATTCGGGCAAAACATCAACCAAAACTGCAAAGAGGTCGGACTTTACACCCTTATTTTGGATCAAACGGCTTATAATAATGACAGTCAACGAATAAACTGCACCTGTAAACAGAATAAAATCTTTATTATCAAAAATCTTCACAGCAATGGATATCACACTGGCTGAAATTCCCGTCAATGCAGCAAAAGCAAACGGTTTGCTTTTATAATCATAGCTGCCCTTAAAGCAAACAACAGATGTCAGCAAAGAAGCAACAGTAAAAACTGTTCCTGTCCCCTCTCCTCCAAAGCTGAACCATTCGTCGAATATTTTAAAAAAAGCAACAGCAAATACAGTTATAGGCAGAAAAGCACAGCCAAGTACATAAAAAATCCTGCCTGTTTTCGTAAGCTCAAGTTTTCTTTCCGCAAGAGATGAAGCAGCAAAAAGTACAGCAGAAAATGAAAGTATTATTACTGCCTTTACAATATTTCCAAGTGAAGCCCAAGTTGTAGTAGCAAAAATAACCCCTGAAATAATAATAAGCAGCGCCCCAAGAATAAGCATAATATTAATTGAGCTGACCTTATGATGAGATTCTTCTTTAGGGATATCACCCATTACTTCAGGCTTTGTCACCCCTTCTGTAACGACATCCGAATTTACACTCCTGATATAAGACATATCATAATTTGAGCTATGCTTTTCTTTTATTTTGTTTGCTTTACATATTGTATCAAAAGAAGGATCACTATTTCTTAATTTCTTAAGAAGTTCATTGTTCAACATTCTTTCCTTAATATAAAGAAGAAGAAGAATAACAGTTGTTATTATAAAAAATACCATGCGCCTATCCCCTTTTTTGCATATATTTTATCATAATAAATAACAAAAGTCAATATTTTTCATAAAAAAGGCTAGACATTTCGTTTCATATATGTTATAATATAATGAATTTAGTCGAGAATCCGCCGAATCATCGTCCGCAATGTTTATGCTGTTTAATGATACAGCACAAAATATTATCATCAGCGGTTTCTCATATACTGGAGGTTTATATATTTATGAAAAATTTCAAGAAGATTTCAATAACTGCTCTATGCTCTGTTGCAGCATTTTCACTTACTGCCTGCGGAAACAATCTGGCAGGTGCTGACACTACCTATGGCGCTGTTATTGATGATTACAAGGTTCCTGCAGGTGTTTTTATTGCAATGCAGATGGATGCCTATTATGAAGCAACAAATTTCATCGAACCTACAAATGACGAATCAAAAGATACACTATCTGTAGAATCAGCAGAAGAAACTGCTTCCTCCGAAGGAACAGCAGAAACAGAGGAAACAACAACTACGCCTTTCACTGATAAGGTTATTGAGGATATGCCCGTTCGCGAATGGGTAAATAATGAAGCAACCAAAAAAATGCAGGAATACGTTGCCATCGAAAACAAATTTGAAGAATACGGTCTTGCTTTTGAAGATAACGAAAAGGAAAAAAACAGTATCTATCTTGACTCACTTTGGGAGTATTACGGCGAATATTATGAGGGGCTTGGAATAAGCGAAAATTCACAGCTTCTTGTTATGTTGAATTCAACCAAAAGAGATATGGTTTTTGATTATATCTATGGAAACGGCGGAGAAAAGGAAATTTCTGAAGTTGATATAAGAAGCTATCTTGAAGAAAACAATAAGCGTATCAATTACATTGAAATGGTGCTTAAGGACGGAGAAGGAAATCTTCTCAAATCCGATGAAAAGACCGAAATCAAGAAAATGGCTGAAGGCTACATTGAAAGAATAAAAAATGGCGAGGATTTTTCTGATGTGAGCAAGGAATACAGCGATTATTACGATAAGCTTGTAGTAAATGCAACGGAAAGTTCAGATGAAAATTCCACTTCAGACGATACAGCGGAAACGGCAAGCAGCTATATTGACAATGAAACTGTTATCTCCAAGGATGGAAGTACGCCATCATCAATGGTTATTGAAAAGGCATTTGAAGCTAATACAGGAGATATATTTCTTGTTGAAGAAGACGAGGTTTATTATGTAGTTGCTGTTCTTGATCTTTATGCTGACGAAGATTATTATACAGAAAATGAAAAAACAGCACGTCATGCGCTTAAAGATGATGAATTTGATGAAACAGTTACCTCTTGGACTGATTCTCAGAGTGTTGAAAAGAATGATGCCGCTTACAAGCGTTACAAAATTGAAAAGTTTATGAACTAAAAAGCAGTCAGTGCAATTTCATTCAAGATTTTGCACTGACTGTTTTATTATAAAAAATAACGCCGAAATTCACTATATTCGTGAATTTCGGCATATTCTTATCATTTATTAAGAATTATACGCTTTTCTAAGTATCTCTTCAATTTCAGCGGCTATAGGAACTCTCGGATTGCCAGCAATATCACGATCCTCAAGAGCTTTCTCAGCCATAAATGGGATTTTATTAAGATAAACAGAACCCACGGAACTGAAATCTGACATAATCCCAATTTCATCTGCAAGGTTTTGTATTGCAGAAGCAAGACTTTCAACGCCTTTTTCACAGGTATCTGCTTCAAGTCCAATATATGCCGCAATCTGACGATATCTTTCTGCTGCACCAGCCCTTCCATACTTTGGCCATGCCTTTTCGACGTCAGCAAATGCATTATACTTAATCGTAAATGGGAGGAGTACAGCATCAGCAACACCCTTTGAAACACCGGCTACAGAGCTTACACTATGGGAAACAGCACTATTCAAACCACAAAGAGTACTTTCATATGCCATACCAGCAATTGCCGCAGCATTATGCATTTTTTCAGCTGCCTCTGCGTCAGATTTACCGTTTTTACAAAGTCTTGCAAGATACTCAAATGATGTTTTAACGGCAGAAAGTGCAAAAGAATCAGTATAATCAGAATGCATAACTGAAACATAAGCTTCGATACCATGTGCAATGACTTCAAAACCATGTTCAGCAAAACGTCCGTCATCAATAACCATTCTGCAGTCAACAATAGAAACATCTGGTTTTATATTGCAATCAACAAGATGATATTTTCTTCCATCTTCCCCAAATACAACAGCAGTTGAGGTTATTTCCGCACCTGAACCTGACGTAGTTGGAATGCAAACTATCCTTGCTTTTCTGGCAGCGGTATTGCAGGCATATTTATCCGAAAGCTGTTCGATAGTCATTTCAGGGTTTGAATAAAGTGCAGACGCTGACTTCATCGTATCCATAACATTTCCGCCACCAAGAGCAATGACCGTATCGGGATTAAAGCTCTTCATTATTGATACTCCCCTGTTTACAGACGCAATATCAGCTATACGATTAATATCATAAAACACGTCAACAACGGGAGCAGATTCATTTCTTTCAATATAATAGTTTATATGATCAAGCAAACCCGCACCAATAGTGTCCTTATCGGTAAAAACAACTACTCTGTGCATTTCAGGCATCTTTTCAAGATACTGAACTGCACCAGGCATAAAATATATTCTTTCAGGGACATTGAAAATTTGCATAGGACTTCTCCTTTATTTGTTAATTATTTATCATTGTACCACAAAAGTTGCATTTCGTCAACCGATACCTTTTCAAAAAATCATAGTTAGCGTGATACTTTTATGGTCAATATGTACAAAATCATCCAAAGAAATATGAATAATATGGATCATCGTCATCGATCATATTTTCGGTGTCATCAGAAGGTTCTTCAATAGTTATTTCATCTGTCACCTCAGAATTTGGTTCCAAAGTTGAACCTTCAATATATCCGTCACCAAAACACGAATAACTGCATCTATTAAAATAATTCTTAATACCGTTTACAATAGATTTAGCAATTCCTTTCTGATGAGTTTTATTTGCAAGAGCCATTGCTTCTGTATATGTGGTAACAAATCCACATTCGACAAGTATTGAAGGAAACTCCTGCTGCTGAGTTACAAAGAAATAATTATACTTCTCTCCCCTGTCGCCAAGGCCGCCCTCATCAACGTAATTATAGAGATAACTGCCCATTGCTGAAGATACCGAATCTGCAAGCGGCTGCGAAAATGGTGTAAAGTAATACGCTTCCGCACCTGTTGCATTCTCGTTTCCAGACGCATTGCAGTGAACAGAAATATACAGATCGGGTGAATATTGCCTTACTATTGCCGCACGCTGATCTGTGTCATAATTATCACTTTCAGTATTCAATCTTATCACGTTAGCACCTTCTTCTTCAAGATATGCAACAAGATACTTAGCAATAGCAAGATTGGCCTCCTGTTCCTTGATATGACCCACAGCGCCCGGGTCAAAGTTTCCACCTGTATATCCGTGACCCGGATCTACTACAATAGTTGCACCGCTGAGGCTGTTTCTACAGCCGTTAAATCGAAGCACAAGGTTATCATCTTCATCATATGTCGCTTTCATTCCCGAATAAATCCCATTCTGACGGAATGTCAGGCTAAGCTTTGCTGATTTAATATCTCCGTTATCAACAGACGACCATGTTCCCGAGGAGAAAACCGCACTTTCAGGAAATGTAAGATCTGCCGCTGATATACTTGTTATATAACTGAAAGTAATAACAATGCCATCAGAATTAAACGATGAAACATAATATGAGCCGTTGTCGCCATCAGAATAGTCAATACCATTGTAGCTCAAAGAAAAAGGGGTTTTTACAGCCGTTTTCAGCTTTATAACAGTATCTGTTCCGTCCTTATAAACCGAATTAACAGATATAGGATTATTGCCAAGCGGTTTATTCTCAAGTATGGAAACCGCATTTGTACGAATTCTTTTTCCCGAATTTGTAATATAATAATCCGTGCCACTGTATGTAACTGTATTCACAATATAATCAAGCGTTCCTGCGGGTAAACGCGCCATATCGGGAGTTGGAGCAGTATCTGTAGTTTTTGCATTATATACCATCGTGTTATCATTGTTTATCATAAGAATACTTCCCGAAAAATCATTTGCTATTTCCGGAAGTGCATAAACGGTGATGGACGAGCCTGTCCTACTTTCCGTCAGATCACCCGTCTTTGTATGATAAACACCGTAAAACTCAACTGAACCAAGCTGTATTTCCTCATTCTTTTTTCCTTCGGGAACTGTGTATCTGCCAACATATTTTGTGTAGTATGAGTTTGGATCAAGCTCATCAAGCTGACCCTCGACCTCTTTTAACGTAATACTTTTTCCGTTTATCTTAGCAGTTACATCTGATCCCTTGTAGGCGATCGCACTAATTGCAACAGTTGAACCACCGTCGACATACATATTGCCGTCTGACGGCGAAACACTTTTAAGTATATTCACTGTACGTGTGATTTTATATGTTATGACTTTAGCTTTATTCTGAAATTTAAATGTATTTACACCAACATCAAGCTCTTCCGTGAAATAGAATCGCCCTGCTTCATTAAGTACAATTTCTTTTCCCTGATAGTATACAGGAAAATTCGGATCAAAGGAACCTGCAAAAATAACCGTAGGCTCTTCCGTTTTATAGGTAGTTTTTGTCGGGAGCGTCATTTCAAGCTCACTGTTAAGACCTTCAAGATCAATTGTATCATCATAATGCTTTATAAGTGCAGTCGTTGAACCCATACTATCATTGCATAAAGCAGAAAGTGAATCAAAAGAGCTTCCACCATAGGAAGAAAGTTCCGAGGCCTCAATAACCTGTTTAACAAGCTCATCAGGTGACGCCCATCCTTCAGAATCGGTACATATATTTTCATTCATATGATGCACAAAAAGAGGTATTCCAGCCTCGTCTGCTACATCATTCCACCATTCGGTTATCTTCCCGAAGGGTTCTGTTGAGTTTGAACGCGAGCCATTAGCCTTCAGCATAATGAAATCAGCATAACCATCACGGATATAGTTTAAAGTATCAGCATATCCATCTGTCAAAGCTTCAAACTTTACAGATGTATTAGAACCATTTTCATTGTTTTCATAATTTGCCCATACATCATTTATAGAAATGCCGACTGGAACTGTGTTATTTGTCTTTCGGACAGCATCAGAAGCAAGTGCAAATACATATGCACCATTGTCAAGAAGCCAGTTTTCAAAGCCAATTCCCGAACCATTTTCAATGTAATTGTACAGCGTATAATTTGTCTTTGATGAATAGTATCCGTCAAGAATTATTCCGTCAACAGGATATTTTACCGTAAAGGTATGTACCCTTAGTGCAAGAAAATCAATTTTTTCAGTCAAATCAGTGCTGTCCAATGAATTAAGCACTCCATCAAGACTAAAGTTCATATATACATACATTTCACGCTCGGCGGCACTGTCAACAAGCGTGGAAATTATATCCTCACAAAGTGAATTATTTAAATCGCAATTGTAAAGCGTTTTACCTTCACAGTCTGTATTGATAATAACAGCATTAAGACGATTCGACTGTGCATTATCAAGCAGTTCCTCAATCTCATCTACAACAGGTTTTTCACTGTTCTCTGCAGCATAATCGACCGTAGGTGTAACATACACTCCCCTTAATTCAGATGGGAAGCTGAACATTGCGGTGTATATTGGTTCTTCAAAATCAGGAAGATTTTCATCGCGATTAATATTCTCCTGCGGAGCAATAACAACAACATTTTCCTTATCTTCAGCATAAACAAAATTAATCGGAACGGTTGTAATGCAAATTGCTAACGCAATAAATGTACATAAAAATTTTATTATATATTTATTCAAAGCAAAACTCCTAAATCAACTAAAAAAAATTTATACACGTTAATTATACGACATTTTATTCTATATTTCAATAGCATAGGCATATTTTTTTTACTTTTTTCAAAATAATTTACTAAATAGTGCTTACTTAACAACTGACCAAAAGGCAGTTGTTGGCTAAAAATCTTTGATTTGTGCTGTACTCCCTGATTAATGACTGCTTTTTCCCCACTGTGGGCGGCAAGGTGCAAGAATTTTTAGGAAAAAAGCCCAGAATTCTTGTAGCCAACAACCGAAAAATTGCTCAGAAGCAAAGCATCTACGCACTTTTCGGTTGTTGAGCAGACATTAAATATGTTTTTAATACAGCTAAT
>CAZUDC010000015.1:0-18690 GCA_964619105.1 uncultured Ruminococcus sp. | reverse complement strand
GTCGCAGTGGTGCTGATGGTTCTCGCCATCTCCAAGCTGAAGATGCATCCGTTCATCGTCATGCTGGTGATTTCCCTTGTGGTAGGCCTGTTCTGGGGCGTTGTTGACCCGGACTCCGGCCTGACCCCCACGGAGGTCGTCAACCAGGTGAAGAGCGGCTTCGGCAGCATCATGACCAGCATCGGCATCGTCATCCTGTGCGGTACCATCATCGGCACCATCCTGGAAAAGACTGGCGCCGCTCTGACCATGGCCAACTTCATCCTGAAGGTCGTTGGTGAGAAGAACAGCGTGGTCGCCATGGGTGCCATGGGCTATGTCACCGGTATCCCCGTGTTCTGTGACTCTGGCTTCGTGGTTTTGTCCCCCATCAGCCGCGCTCTGGCCCAGCAGTCCAACGTGTCCCTGGCCGTTATGGGTACTGCTCTGTCCGGTGGCCTGTACGCCACCCACTGCCTGGTTCCTCCCACCCCCGGCCCCATTGCCATGGCCGGTACCCTGGGTGCTGACCTGGGCCTGACCATCATGGTTGGCCTGATTGTCTCCATCCCCGCTGTTGTGGTTGCCGTGCTGTACGCCAAGAAGGTTGCCGGCAAGATCAACATCCCCGCCAACTCCGAGTACACCCTGGACGAGCTGAAGGCTAAGTATGGCACCCTGCCCGGTGTGGCACAGAGCTTTGCTCCCCTGCTGCTGCCCATCATCCTCATCGGTGTGGCTTCCGTTGCCGACTTCCCCAACAAGCCCTTCGGCGAAGGCACTATTTATCAGCTGCTGATGTTCATCGGTAACCCCGTTGTGGCTCTGCTGCTGGGCGTGTTCCTGTCCATGACCACCATCCCCGCCTCCGAGAAGAAGAATACCCTGAACTGGGTTACTCAGGGCGTTACCGACTCCGCCGGAATCATTGCCATCACCTGCGCAGGCAGCTCCTTCGGTGCCATTCTGAAGTGCATGCCCATCGCTGACTCCGTTGGTGGCCTGGTGAACTCCGGTCTGGGTGTGCTGATTCCCTTTATCATCGCCATGATCCTGAAGCTGGCCATGGGTGCATCCACTGTGGCTATGATTACCACCGCCGGCATGATGGCTCCTCTGATGGAGACCATGGGCTTCACCTCTCCTTTGGGCAAGGTCATTGTGGTTATGGCCATCGGTGCCGGTTCCATGGTTGCCTCCCATGCCAATGACTCCTATTTCTGGGTGGTTTCCCAGTTCTCCGACATGAAGACCGAAGAAGCCTACAAGTGCCAGACCGGCATGACCGCCGTGATGGGTGTGACCATCATCGCCATTCTCTTCGTCGTCTCCCTGTTTATCTAATCTGATCTGTCCGCTTTGCCGCGGCGGTCCTAAGGGGGCTGCCGCGGCAAATGTCTATCTAGGAAAGGAAATTCCATGAGTTTACAGGAAAATGCCAAGAAAATCATGGCCGCCGCATTGGATGCGGCCATGCCCGATACTGCCGTCCGGGCTGCCTTGGAAAAGGCGGAGTTCCCCCAGGGCAGAGTGGTACTCGTCGCCGCCGGTAAGGCCGGCTGGCAGATGGCAAAAGCCGCCTATGACCAGCTGGGCAGCCGCATTGACAGCGGCGTGGTCATTACAAAATATGACCACAGCAAGGGCCCCATCGGCAACCTTGCAATCTATGAAGCGGGCCACCCGGTGCCTGATGCCAATTCTTTCCGGGCTACCCAGGCGGCCATTGATGCCGTTACCGGGTTGGGAGATAGGGACACGGTGCTGTTCCTCCTCTCCGGCGGTGGTTCGGCGCTGTTTGAGCAGCCCCGGATTCCCGAGGAGGATCTGAACCGACTGACCAAGCAGCTGCTGGCCTGCGGAGCGGACATTGTGGAAATCAACACCGTGCGCAAGCGGTTTTCCGCCGTAAAGGGCGGGCGGTTTGCTCTGCTGTGCCAGCCTGCCCAGGTGTTTACCATTGTCCTGTCCGACGTGCTGGGTGACCGGCTGGATATGATCGCCTCCGGTCCTGCCTATCCAGATGCCTCCACCACGGAGGACGCCCTGCGTATTGTGGAGAAATACAATCTGACCATGACGGAGCAGATGCGCGCCTTGCTGCTGGAGGAGACCCCCAAGGATCTGCCCAATGTGCAGACACACATCACCGGCTCTGTGCGCCAGCTGTGCGTGGCGGCGGAGAAAATTTGCCGGGAGCTGGGCTATGAGACCGTCACCCTGACAGACCGGCTGTGCTGTACTGCCCGGGATGCAGGTGTGTTTCTGGGGAACATTGCCCGGTTCCACGCCGCCTCCGGCAAGCCCATGGCCTTCCTGGCCGGTGGCGAGACGGTGGTGCACCTGACGGGCCATGGCCTGGGCGGACGGAACCAGGAGCTGGCCCTGGCTGCCTGTGAGGGGATTGCCGGACTGGATGCCTGCGTGCTCTCCCTGGGTTCCGATGGAACCGACGGCCCCACCGATGCCGCCGGTGGTTATGTGGACGGCACCACTTATGCCCGCCTTCGGGCCAAGGGCATCCAGGTCAGCGACGTGCTCCGGGATAACGATGCCTACCACGCCCTGCAGGCCGTGGACGGCCTGATTATCACAGGCGCCACCGGTACCAATGTCAACGACATCTCCGTGCTCCTCATTGGTACTTGACAGAAACAGAAAGTAAGCCGCCCGGCTGTGCCGGGCGGCTTTTTTATAGAATGGACAAAACCGGGGCCAGGTAACTGCCTGGCCCCGGTGGGGGTTAGTGCTTATTGGAATTCTTCTTCCGTTTTACCAGGAAGAGCACCACAACAATCAGCAGAACGAGGGCGATGGCCATCAAAGCTACCCACAGGTAGATGTGGCTCTGGTCGCCGGTGGGAGCACTGCCGTTGCTCTTCTGGAAGGTGATCTTCACAGTCACGTCTTCATCGGGCTGCTGGAAGGTGTAGCGCTGGCTGGTCTTCTTGGTCAGCTCCACAGCCTTGCCGGATTCGGTGGTGACGGTGATTTTCTTCACAGCTTTTCCGGAATTCGGAGTGATCTTCACAGTCACTGTCTCACCGTAGGCGGGAGTCTCATTGCTGACGGTGGCCTCGCCGCCCTTGCGCACATCCAACGCCACATTGTAGCAGAAGATGGGCTCCACGGTCACATCGCTGTCGGGCATGGTGAAGATGTAGGTGCCGCTTCTTCCGGCGGTGACTTTCACGGTGGTGCCATTCGCATCCTTGACCCGGAGGGTCTTCACGCTGTCGGCAGTGGTTGCAGTGACGGTGACAGTGACGGTTTCGCCGGCCGTGGCAAAGTCGGGGGCATCTACCTTGCCGCCCTTGTGCTTAACGACTGTGATGCTGTGGGTTGCGGGTACCGGGGGAATCTCCCGGAAGGTAACGGTGACGGTCACATCGCTGTCGGGCATGGTGAAGGTGTAGGTGCCATCGCCGTTGTCATTCAGGCCCAGCTTGTTGCCCTGGCTGTCGGTGGCGGTGATGGTGTCCACCTGCCGGCCTGCATCGGGCTTTGCGGTGATGGTAACCGTGCTGTGTACGGCGGGGGTGGCGCTGCTGACGGTGACGGTGCCGCCGGTGGTTTCGGCTACGGTGACGGTGTGGGTCACGTTATATACCACCGCAATGCCGCTGACACCGATGGTGCCGGTCAGGGTGCCATCCTCCACGGCGAAGGAATTGCCGGAGAGCTGGTCATAGTAGGTGCCCTCGGCCATGCCCAGGGCAGGGACGGAAACCTCCGCGCCTACCGCCCGGGCCGCAGTGGAGGCGGTATTCACCAGAACCGCACCGGTAGTACCCCGGACCACATAGGAAATCCCCTGGGCATTGCCAATGGTCTCCCCGGTGGCGGCGAACCGGTTGCGGAATGCGTTGACAGCGGAAACCTCCTGGCTGTCCCAGCCGGTGCCGGTGGAGGCAACGCCTAGCTTCTGGCTAAGGCTCTCCGGACGAGCCAGGTACAGGCCCATGGCATCCTTCCGGGCGGCAACCAATGCCCAAGTCTTGTTGATAACCTCCTCAGATACGTCGCTGGAGGTGCCGTCGGCGTAGGTGTCATGGGATTCTGCCCAAACCACCAGGTTGGAGGCAGGGGCACTCTTGTAGTAGCCGGCCTTCAGCTCGGGAGCATCGGACTCCCCGTTGAGCATCAGCCGCAGGTGGTTGCCCCAGCCGTTGTCAGTGATGGACATGTACTGGGTGTAGGCAGAGGTGGCAATGGCGATGTCATCCAGGGTCTCGCCGTAGAAGTAAAGGCATTTCCCCTTGCCGGAGGCATAGTCCGTTACGCCGTCAATGACGGTGGGCCAGAAGTCACTGGCGAAGGAGGCATCATCATTGGGGGTCTCGATGCTCTTGGCGGCATCGAACCGGAAGCCGTCTACACCCACATCCACGCACTCCTTCAGGAAGCTGAGGACATAGCCCTGAATCTCCCGGTTTGCGGTGTTCAGGTCGGGCAGGCCGGCCATGCAGTGCTGTGTCATGTCATAGCGGTCAGTCCAATTGGTGATGTTGGTGGTGATATCGTGCCAGTAGGTGTCCTGACGCAGATATTCGGGGATGGCAGGAGACAGATTATTGCCGGTCTCATTGGCCAGGTGGTTGGCAACCACGTCCACAATGACCTTGAGGCCCTTGGCGTGGGCGGCGGAAATCATACGGGCAAGCTCCGCCTTGGTGCCCAGGGCATTGCCCTCGGCATCGTTGATCTTAAAGTCCACAGGCTGGTAGTACACCCACCAGTGGCTGCCCACTTGGGAAGAAGCGGTGGCTTCTTTCACAGGCTGAACGGGAGAGGTCTGAATGACGGTGTAGCCTGCGGCCTTGATCTCGTCCAGATGGGCTTCGATTTCGGCGAAGGACCAATTCCAGCAGTGGAGGGTCACGCCTTGCTGGATGCCGGTTTCATCCCGGAAGGTGCTGTCGCCGCCGGAGAGGGTGTAGCTCAGGGTCAGGGAGCCGTCGTCATGCTTCACCAGAGTGAAGGTGACGGTTCCGGCGGGAACCAGGAGTTTATCAAACTTGTCGTTGACCAGGGTATGGCTGCCGGTGTCATAGAGGGTGGCTGAGGTGACCGCACCCTTGTAGCCATCGGTCATGTACTTGACGGAGCCATCACCATTTTTCACGGCCACATAGCTGTCCTTGGTGAAGGTCTTGGTCAGCTGAAGAACGCCATCTGCCTCTTCAAACTTGCAGGACAGGTCATCGGTGTCCACGCCGTCAAAGGTGCCCCACAGGTACAGAGCATCGGGATTCTCCAGCTCACCCTTGGTGTAGCCCAGGGTGATGGAACCATCATCGTTTTCTGTCAGGGTGAAGGTCAGGTCTACACCGGTGGGCACGTTCCACTTGTTCTTTTCGTCGCCCAGCGTATTCTCCGGATACAGGGTGGCGCTGGTCTGGTCAAAGCCCAGCCAGCCATTGGTATAGAAGGTGGTTTCGCCTTGGCGGACGGTCAGATAGGTGTCTGCGGTGAACCTGGCGGTGAGGGTGCCGTTTACGAACTTGTACTCGTCGCCATAGTAGTCGGTGCTGTTGATATAGCCATTGAGATAGTAGGCATTGGGGTCTTCCCGCTCCACCTTCAGGATCAGGGTGCCATTTTCCCCGGCGGTAAGGGTGAAGGTGACGGTGCCGGCCGTTACCATCAGCTTGTTGGCATCTTCCAAACCATTGGTGTTATAGAGGGTAGCCTGGGTAACGCCTTCGCCCAGCCAGCCCTTGGTCATGTACCAGTTTTGGTTATCGCCGGTTTTCACCATCACATAGCTGTCGCTGGTGAAGGTGACAGTGACCTTTCCATTTACAAATTTGTAGTCGCCCAGGTTCTGGTAGTCGTCTTCGATGCCATAGTTGCTGCCGTCGATGTAGCCCACCAGGTAGTAGTCCTGGGTTTCCTGCTGCACTAGAACCAGAGCAGAGGTAGCGGGGACGGACACGGTACCGGATACGGTGCGCAGGGCTTGCGTACCGGCACTGTTCTTGTCGATGCACACATCCCACTGGCCCGCGGGCAGGGTGACGGACTGGTCGCTGCCGCCGCCGTTGAATATCAGGTAGATGCTGTCGCAGCTGTCCACACCCTTGCCGTCAATCCGGAAAGCCACCAGGCCGTTTTCTGCCTGCTGCTGGCTCACCCGCTGGGAAATGGCGGCGGCGCTGGTCAGCCGCAGGGCGGCGTGGGCCTTGCGGAAGGCAATCAGACCTTGGTAGTAGGAAAGGGTATCCTTATAGGGAGCTTTGCTCAGGTTGCTCCACTGGATGGCGTTGACGCCGTCACCGGCGTTGTAGCTGTTGTGGTTACGGCTGCCGTCGGCGTTCAGCTTCTCCCGGAGAAGCTCTTCGCCGGAATGGATGAAGGGCATGCCTTGGGAGGTCATGTAAATGGCCGCAGCCAGGTTGTTCATGGCGACCGCTTCTTCGTCCACAGATTTCTTGCCGGTGGACTGGAGAAGCTTATCCAGCAGGGTGTAGTTATCGTGGCAGGAGGCATACTGCACCACCTGGGTGGGGTTGCCGCCGCTCTTGATGTTGCTGGGATTTGCCTGGAAGTTGGAAGCAATGGTGCTTTCCTTGCCGGTTCCTCCGGAGACGAAACCCAGGCTGCTGCCGTCATTGCTGCCGGCCAGGGTATCCCGCATCTGGTCGGAGAAGTAGGCGAAGCCGGGAGTCTTGGCAGCGTTGGTCTGGGTGGCCATCACCGTGCCCTCAGGCACGTTGGTGCCCATGGTCCAGCCCTCGCCGTAGAAAATGGCGTTGGGATTGACCTTCTTTACAGAGGCCACAACCTGGTTGATGGTTTCCGCATCAATCAGGCCAACCAGGTCAAAGCGGAAGCCGTCGATGTGGTACTCGCTGGCCCAGTAGGTGACGGAATCCACAATGTACTTGCGGACCATGCTCCGCTCGGAGGCGGTATCGTTGCCGCAGCCGGAGCCGTTGGAATTTTCCCGGGAGAAATAGCCGGGAACAATCTGATTCATGGAGAAGGTGGACGCGTCGTACACATGATTATACACCACGTCCATCACAACGCCGATGCCGGCACTGTGGAGGCCCTTGACCATCTGCTTCATTTCCTGCACCCGCACGGTGCCGTTGTAGGCATCGGTGGCGTAGGAGCCTTCGGGGACATTGTAGTTCTTGGGATCGTAGCCCCAGTTGTAGCCACCGGTGGTTTCGTCCACGGAACCGAAATCGTAGCTGGGCAGCAGGTGCACATGGGTGATGCCCAGCTCCTGCAGGTACTTGATGCCGGAGGCAGATGCTTGATCCACCACGCCCAGGTATTTGCCGGGGTAGCTGGCGCTGCTGGTTACGGTGTAGTCCCGGATGTGCATCTCATAGAGAATGGCATCGGTGATGGAATTGCAGGTGACATAGCTGCCCGCATCCCCGGTGGCGGCCAGGTTCAGCACCATGGCCCGGTCACCGTTGACACCCACCGCCTTGGCGTAGGGGTCTACAGCCTCCACCGTTTCTCCGTCTACGGTGACGGAGTAGGTGTAGTAGGTTTTATCCAGGTCACCGGAGGCGGTGTAGCTCCACACGCCCTTGTCGCCCAGAGTCATGTCATAGCTGCCGGTGGCGGTGCTGTCGTTGCCGGTGGGGTAGAGGTTTACCTGTACCGCTTCCGCAGTGGGGGCCCAGACCTTAAAGGTGGTACTGCCGGCGGTGTAGGCCGCGCCCAAGTCGGAGCCGGTGTAAGTATAGTCGCTTTCAAACTTATCCGAACCATACACCAGGCCAATGCTGATGGCATAGGTGCGTTTCTGGAAGCTGACCTGATAGCGGTACAGCTCCCGCAGGTCTATGGGCTGGCTCAGGGAGAGGGTATAGGTCTTGCCGCTGGACTGCACATCGGTAACGGTGATTTTATCTGCTCCCTCGTCTGCTTCCAGAGAGAAGGCGGCGGCTGTATCCTCCAGCTTAGAGGCAGCGGTGACCACCAGTGTGTCGTTGTCATAGTCATACTGGACGGAGGTAAGCTTGACACCCTTGACAATGTCGCTGCCCAGCTTGGTACGGCAGCTCCACTTGCTTCCGTCATACTCGGCGTACAGGTCGATGGTGCCGGAGACGATGTCCGTCAGGTCGGCCTTCATGTCCGGAGACTGGTTGGCCCAGTCGTTGCCTGCCACGGAGTAGCGGACAATGGCACCGATTTCCGTCAGGGCCCGGGCATCGGTAAGCACCCGGGTGAAAATTTTGCCGCCGTTTTCGGCATCGTCATCCATTTCGTAGCCCTTGCCATCCAGACCGGTGCCCCAGAAGTACACATTCCAGCCGTCATAGTCCCCGTCGGTTTTGGTGAAGTGGACGTTGACGGTAATCTGGTTTTTATCCTCCGCGTTGGGGTCCAGAATGGTGAAGGCACTCTTGCCACCGGCAAGCTGGGAGTTGCTGGGGTCATTCATTGCCGTGCCGTCCACCAGAAACTGGTAGGTGTGGTCGCCGGGGGTCAGACCGTCCACAGTGACAGACCATACATTGCTTTCGCCTTTGGCCATGTCCACGGGAGTCTCATTCCAGTCGCCCTGCACCTGGACGGAGGCGGTTTCCGCTGTGCCCAGGTAGGTGAATGTGACGCTGGTGCCGCGGACCTTGGGACTGACCACCACCAGGGGGGCGGTGTCCAAAATCTCCGCGTTGTATTTGCCGCCGGACATACCGGAAAGCTTCACCCATTTTTCTGCCTTGCCGTCCACAAAGGCGGAGTCGGGCAGGTTCAGGTCGTTGGTTTGGGCACCGCCGCCGCTGAAGATGAAATTCAGACCTTCCCCTTCCACGGGGGTAAAGTCCACGGTGTCGCTGTAGAAGCCATCGGCATCCTGAGTCAGAGCCGTGCCGGGCCAGGCACCGGTGAGGGTGCCGGTAGACAGCCAGGTATACAGGTTCACACTGCTCCAGTTTTCGCTGTTGACGAAATGGAAGGTGGCGTGGTATTTGCCGTCGGGCTCTGTGCCGGGGTCTGTTGCCACAGCCTTCTGGCTGACGGAAATCTCCTTGGTCTCCGGGGCAAAGGTGATGGTTACATCGCTCTTGGACTCCACTGTCAGGGCATAGTTGCTGCCGGGCCAGGTATTGTCCCAGGTGCCGTCGGTGACCTTGAATTCGTAGCCCCCTGCTTCAATATTATGGAAAGTAATGGCCCAGGTGCCGTCGGTGACCTTGAATTCGTAGCCCCCTGCTTCAATATTATGGAAAGTAATGGCCCAGGTGCCGTCTTCCTGCTTCTCCATTTTGTCCCCGGCGCAGTCCCAATGTGCGCTGCACAGCCCGGAGGAGCCGGCGACATAGTAGGTGGGTTCCACGGGAGGCGTGGGGGTGGGCGTCTCCGTCACGGGAATCTGATCCACGGTGATAACCCCGCTGTCGGGATAATAGGTGATGGTGATGTTGCTGACCACCGTCACGTTCAGAGGATAGTTCTCGGCGGGCCAGGCATTGTCCCAGGTACCGTTGGTGACCTTGAAGCCATACTCGCCGACAGCTACGTTGGAGAAGGTGATGACCCACTGGCCGCCTGCCTGCTTTTCCATCTTGCAGCCATTGACGACCCAGTTTTTGCCGCACAGGCCTTCATCTCCGGCCACATAGTAGACAGTCTCCACAGGGGTGGGGGCACCGCCGCTTTCATCATCGGGGTCATAGGAGAAGGTGCCCGCCTTATTTTCCCCGTCCCAGTAGATGTAGAAGGCTGCGCCGTCAGTGATGCCCACTTCAATATTTGGAGTCTGCTGACTGTTGCCGCTGAAAATCACACCGGTGACACCTGCGGGAATCTTGGCCGAGTAGATATCCCGATCCCCGTTCAGGGAATCCACATAGTAGGTCTTTCCGGTTTTGGTCATAGCACTGCCGGGCCACTGAAGAGAACTATCAACGCCCCAGTAATAGACGCTGACAGAGTCCCACAGCCAGTCATTGCGGAAATAGACCGTAATGTCAGAGGCCAGGGCCGCAGGGGTATGCTCCGAATCGCCTGCCGGGGCATCCTGCGTTACTTCCTCGGTTTGGGCAACCGTCTCCACTTCTGTGGGAACGGTTGCCGCATCCTCTGCCTCCTGGGCAAAGGCACCAACGGGAACCATGCTGAAAAGCATGACCAGCGCCAGGAACAAACCCAGGCTGCGCCGTTGGAAAGCTTTCCAATTTCTCATATAAAGTATCTTCCTTACATTTGGGCGTACAATACCACATTTATTATAGCGCATCTTGATTTCACTCACAATTGGAGTAATTGACGAAATAAACGTTTCCATTTTAGTGAAAACGCTGGTATAGAAAGATGGATTTCTGTTGTGGCTGTAAGAAAAATAATGTGAACCCGGAGAGAGGAAATTCCCCTTTTGCTGATATCTACAAAAGCAAGATGTACAGCTTGGATAAGATATACAATTTATGAACAAACTGGAAATATTTCTTGAATTCCCATATAGGTAGTGCTACACTGATTTTAACACGCTGGGGTATTTTGTTACCCCAGCGGATTGAGGAAGAATAATATACGTAGATGGATGTCCATGGCACTTGCGCTGGTCATGCTCTTTTCCACGGTGGCCCAGGTGCTGCCTGTGGGAGTATTTGCCCAGGAAGAGCAAGAGAAAACTGGCGGCAGCAAAGTGATTGCCAGTTATGAGCTTTCGGGAGATTCTGTGCAGATTGCAGAGGATGGCAGCTGGATTCTGTCCCTGCCTGAGACAGAACTGACCCAAGAGCCCACCACGGAAACGACTGGTGCGGCAGAGATTTTCCAAGAGGAAACCGAGGAAGTACCTACGGAAACCACGGAAAGCCAGGAAAATCCCACCGAGACCACTGAGTCTGTGGCGGAAGCTACGGTAGAAACCCAGGAGACCACCGAGGAAACGGAGGAAACCACTGCGGAAACTACCGAAGAAACTACCCAGGAGACCACCGAAGCGACGGAGGAGACCACAGAACCTGAAGAAGAGACGGGGGAAGAGCCGTTGACCTGGTTCCAGTGGCTCCAGGAGCAGGGGGTTGACGAGGCGGAGCTATCTAAGGAAGAATGGGCAGATTGGTTTGACCAGTACAGTGCATACCGCCGGGAAGTGCTGGCACGGATGGGCGAAATTGCAGAGGGCGCAGCCAGCGGCATGATTGCCAATGACTATATCGAGGTTTCTGTAGGAGATAACGGCCACTTCACCATCGGTACCCGGGAGGGAAACCCCAGCTTTACTTCCGATAACAACCGGCGGCTATTATATGGCCATCCTGGTAGCAGTACATCTGAGACGCTGATTTACGTGGATGGCGGCGATTATAGCAACTACTTCAGTGCGGATACCATTACCTATTCCGGAACCACCGCTACGGCTACCATGATGATTCCCTCTATGCAGCTGAAGGTAATTCAGACTCTGAAGCTGGTAAAAAGCGGCAGTGCGGACTTTGCGGATATGGTGAGCATCCAGTATCAGGTGCAGAATACAGGCACCACTGCCCGCAGTGTGGGCATCCGTATCATGATGGATACCATGCTTGCCAACAACGACTATGCGCCCTTCATGGTTGCCTCTGTGGGACGGATTACCGAGGGACGGGTGTTTACCGGGGCCGGCGTGCCCAACCTTTACCAGGTTTATGACAATCTGGATAATCCCACCACCCTGGCCACCGGCTACCTGTATCGAGGCAGTGACCGCAGACCGGATAAGGTGCAGTTCTGCAACTGGAGAGGAATTGTGGGGTCCGGATGGAATCGTTCGGTTTCCGATGGCTCCTATTTGGGCGACAGCGCGGTGGGCATCTATTTTGACCCTGTTTCTGTCAGGGCAGGCAGCTCCACCACTGTGCGTACCTACTATGGTGTCAGCATTGATTCCGGCACGGCCAGCACAGCAGATCCTCTGAGGAAGGATGAAATGCTGATCCTGGTGCGGGAGAAGGACACCGGCGATATGGTGCAAGGGGCAGAAGTGACCTATACCTATAACGGTACCACGGAAACCAAGACCACCGATTCCCGGGGCCGGGTTACCATCAAGTTGGGTACCATCGGCAATGATTCCGGTACGGCACTGGGCAATGTGCAGCTGAAGATTACAAAAGCTGCCTACAAAAACTACAAACGACCTGATTCCCGCCCGGGGCGGTTCGCAGCAGGTGTACCAGATAGCCAAGACCACCGATCAAAAGCCTACCATCCAGTCCATTGTCCTGGAGATGGATGGGGTTTATCGGGCATGCAGCGGGAAAATGGAATTGTTGGTAACCCTTCCGGCAGACAGCCTGACCTACACGGACAGCCAGGTGACAACAGGTGGCAGCTATACTTATCAGGTAACCGCTGTGGGAACCATCCGGGAGGCGGAGACGGAATCTGGATTCTCCGCAGCCAAATCGATGACAATGGTGCGTACCCCCACATCCCTCGGCCTGACATGCCGGGAGGATGGGACCATATTGGTCACCTGGGAAGCGGACCTACAGGCCACCGGCTTCCAGCTGCGCCATAATGGCAAAGTCATCTCCTTTCCCAAAGAGCAAACCGGTTACGTTCTCACAAAGCCGAGGCGTGGCAAACCGGTGGAAATCCGCACCTTGCTGAAAATCGGCAAAAAAACCATCTATTCGCCCTGGACCAGGGTGGTGCCATAGAAAGCCAAAGAGCTTAAAAAAACTGGTCAAAAGATGCTGTATGCTAAAGTAGAAAAGGAGCCTGATACTATGGAAAAGAAAAATCATTCTACCCAGTGGCCAAAGGCCGAGAAACCCTCCAGCCGTAGCCACAGCGAAGACCGCCAACGCAGAAGGAAGCAGACGCAGGTACTATTCCTGGCCCTGTTTTGGGTCGGAACGATTCTTTTCGGTATTCTGAATGTCCAGCTTGTGGCGCACCCCATCCGAAGAGAGGGGACCGTAAATAAGAAAGTAACGGTGCAGCAGAACACCTCGGAAACTGTGATGCATGGGGCAACCGTGACGCTGGAGATAACGGACATGCCTGAGAAGCAGGCAATGCCGATAGAGGTTCCCCGGGAAAACAGGAAAGAAAACCGGCTGATGGAATTCCACGCCGCTGCCGGAGTGCCCATGTTCAATATCCCTGAATTGCTGGACGTGCGGATTGACACCTATGACTTCCAAACCACCCTTTCCGGAGCCCCGGCGGATGCCTGGGATGTTTCCCAGGATCGGGATGGCTCCGTCCTTGCCTGGTTAGTGAGGGACGGCAGCAAGCGGCATATGATCATTGCTGCGGATGGAATCATCAAAGCCCCCCAAAATTGCCACGGCATGTTTCACAATCAGAGCGGCACCAAGGCCATCCGGTTTAACGACAGCCTGGATACCTCCGAAGTGACGGATATGAGCGATATGTTCGCCATGTGCCGCTCGCTGACAGAGCTTGATTTGAGCGGCTTCAATACCAGCAGCGTTATGGATATGAGCAGTATGTTCTGCTTCTGCGAGTCCATCAAGACGTTGGAACTGGGAAGTTTCGATACTTCCGGGGTCAAAAAAATGAGCGAAATGTTCTGGGGCTGCTATGAGCTGGAGAATATCTACATTGATGCCTTCGATACGACCAGCGCCACCGAACTGGAGATGATGTTCGACGGCTGCATCAATCTGGATATCAGCAGAATTCCCTTCGTGGGAAACCGGGGAAGCAGCAATGCCATGAAAGCCAATGATGAGCCTTACCGCCCGTGGATCTTCGACCTTGCGAATCCCGGGGATATCCTCTCCATCCAGTTTGCTTCCAGCCTGAATGGCGCACCCGTGGATGCCTTGGATGCCTCCCAGACCGGGGACCGCTCCGTGCTGGCCTGGGCAGTGCCCAGCGGCAAAGGAAAGGAGATCATCATAGCCGCGGACGGAAAAATCCAGGCCCCCGCCGATTGCAGCTATCTGTTCGCCTATTGCGAGAACCTGACCTCCATCCAGTTCAATGGCTGCCTGGATACCTCCCGGGTGACGGATATGTCCGGCATGTTCTATTGCTGCGAAAGTCTGGAGGAGCTGGATGTCACCAGCTTCGACACGGGAAATGTGACGAATATGGGCTCCATGTTTGATTTCTGTGGCAGGCTGACCCGGCTGGACCTCAGCAGCTTTGACACCCGCTGGGTCACCAATATGGCCGGCATGTTCAGCGGCTGCCGTAAGCTGGAATATCTGGACCTTTCTGGCTTCGATACCTCCCATGTCACCAACATGGACTGTATGTTCCAGTGCTGTGATGAGCTGAGCACCGTGAAGATTGGGGTGCTGGATATGCAAAGCGTGGAAAGGGCCGATTCTATCTTCTCAGGCTGCCCCAAGCTGGATCTGGGCAGCCTCCACATAAAAACCAATCGGCTGAAAGCAAAGTCTGAAGGCAGTACCAATCTTCTGTATGACGTGCTTGGCTACCAGTACGGCTTCGATACGGTCACCTTCCGCACCAGTCTGGCAGGTGCGCCGGCGGATGCTTGGGATTTTTCGGAATATCAGGATGGGTCTGTCCTTGGCTGGATCATTGATAATAATTCTTCCGGAGAATTGATCATTGCCGCAGATGGAAAAATCATTGCCCCCGGCAACTGTGCGGGAATGTTTCGTGACTATGAATACCTGCGGGAAATTCATTTCAACAACAGCCTGGATACCTCCAATACCGTGGATATGAGTCAAATGTTTGCTGAGTGCAGTGCGCTGGAACGGCTGGATCTCAGCGGCTTCGACACCAGCTGTGTCAGCGATATGTCTGGGATGTTTGAATGGTGTGAGATGCTGGAAGAGGTGAATGTCAGCAGCTTTGATACCTCCAATGTATGGGATATGACAGCCATGTTTGGTGCCTGCTATACCCTGAAACGGCTGGATATTTCCAATTTCGACATGTCCAATGTGAGAAAAGTGGAGCGTATGTTCTGGGCGTGCTCGGCCCTGCAGGAACTGAAGGTCACGGTTTTGGATATGTCCAATGTAACATCTTCAGCGGGAATGTTTGATGATTGTCCCGCCTTGGACACCGGTAAAATTCCCTTTAATCCCACAGGCTGGACCTGGGATGAACTAAAGTAAGACCGGAATCGGCTTTTGCGAGAAACAGGAGGGGTAGAAAATGGTAATTACACAAGATAACTGGCAGCGTTTATTCCCAGGCCTGCTGAAGGCCGATCCGTACCAGATCGTGCTCTATGACAACGGCGATGGCTGGAACACGGATAAAGGCTGGGTGGATGTGGCCGAGGCATGGAACGAGGCCCGGCGCCACGACAGAGAGTATATCGTGCATAATAGCCACGGAACGGATGTGGACTCTTATAACTATGACGGTCCCATCAAGCCCCTGGCGGAGGCGGGACTTTCTCAGCAGGCCCAATTTTTTGCCGATGCCGAGGCGGCGGGGCGAGGACTGCTGGAGGGGCAATTTCCGGATGTTTCCGCTTCCAGACTTCTCTACTGTGCCCATACCACTTTGGTATTTCAGGCAGAAGACAAGGCTGTGGGTCAGGTGGCCATCAAGCTTACGGGCATGAACAACCAACGACGCAGCGACATGGAAGCGATCCTCCCTGTTCTGAATAAGCTGGGGGACAAAGACCATCTTGTGCCCCTCTACCGCTATGAGTGGCTGGAGACGGAAAACGACCAGGCGGTGCTTGTCCAGTGGATGCCCTGCCTGCACCAGGCGCGACCCAAGGTGGATCCAGGCACAGGCCTGGAGGTTCTGGGCACAGATCTGAGAGAGATACCGCACATCCAGAAAATAGGCGCAGATATCGCAAAAGCCCTGGAGGCACTTCACAGCAAGGGCCTGGTTCACCTGGATGTGAAGCTGGAGAATTTGCTTTTCACCAAAAAGAACGGCGTTCTCACCGCCTACCTGGGGGACTTTAGCAGCGTAAAGCCGGTGGCACGCCAGTATGAGGGGAAAACCAGCTTCACATCCGACCACGCCGCCCCGGAGCTTCGGGCGGGGATGCCCTATTCCTGTGGTGTGGACGTGTACGCCTGGGGGCAAATGATGCTCCGGCTTTTGAGAAGCCTGACGGCATCGGGCCTGAACCTGACAGCATTTGTAGCAAATAAGCGTGGCGGCGTGAATTATGTATGGATCGGAGAGGAAGCTGGCGGAACAGAGGTAGGCAGACTTTCCGTAACGGATACAGAAATGCCGCTGCTGCCTGCAATCATACGGGCGGTGACCCGGGACCCAAGGCTCCGCCATGCCGATGGCAACGACCTGTATGCGGATTTGGAAGCCAGGCTCACCTTTGCCCCATCCATTTTCAAGAATTCCTCTGCTTACAAGGCATATCGTTCCAGCCTTCCCTCCGCGGATGACTATTTTGAGGAAGGGATATGGTATAGAATCATAGGTTCCGGGCCATATCATGAGACAGAAGACCATAGAAACTATCTGGAGGGGTTTTGGAAGGATTACATTCATTGCGATTATGACAGCGCCTCCAGAGGATTCCGCAGTAGCCATTGCGATTATGACAGCGCCTCCGGAGAATTCCGCAGTAGCATGACCAAAAATGCGCAGAACAATGCCTATAGCAATATAGACAGTAACGACTTGGAAATTGCCGATTGGTTCACGTCATGCAGCAATCCGTATCCGCCCTTGATTGAACGGATTGGCGAGCAGGGGATATCCGGGCTGGAAGCGGAAATTGGGAAGCGAAGGATCCGGATTTCTCTGACAGAGGATTTCCAAAACCACCGCAATTGCACAGCCTATCTGATTCTCAACTGGCTGGACGGGGTACTCAATGTCTTCTCCCTGCGGGATGAACCGGCAACGCTCACGTTTTTTACCCCGGCGAATTGGCAGGAGGAACTGACAGAGCTGAAACGGTATTTAGCAGTAAAGAACCCCTGGCTAAAGGTTGAAGAATTCGAAGAGCCGGCCTCCTTTTGCCGAAAAACAGGAGCTAAGTGGCCACCTGCAACGAATCCAGGACGCAATTCACAGCCCCAAAGCCCATCCTATAAGCAGACCGGCAATTCCGGCGGGCAGGAGACAAGGTATTTTCGTTTTTTGGTGGGGAGCCTTCTTGCCATACTGCTCCTGGCGGCACTTGGGAACCGGGACACATCCAGGAACACCTCCAAGGAAACGTCCCCCATTGCGGAGAGCACCCACGGCACCTACACCCTCTTGGCAGGAGACGCTGTCGCCCAGGCCGTGGAGGTTCGCCTGCTTGAGGCAAAGCTGTGTCATGTAGACCAGGGCGTAAAAAGAAATGTCGGGCTTTATGTGACGGTGGAGCTTACCAATCTGTCGGAAAGCAGTATTGATTCAATTTCGGGCCAAGCAACGATTACGGCTGGCAAGGAAGTATTTACGGGAAGACTGTTGCTGGCCCCCATGGGAGTAGAGCCCGGACAGACAAAACGGGTAACTGGCATGCTGGCCTGCGATGAGGACCGGGAGGAATTGCCACTCGAAGATGGCACCAGGCTGAGCAATCCTGTCCTGGAATTTGTGCCGGATCATATGTATGATTGAAAACCAGAAAAAACACATCGGCAGTCCTGCCGATGTGTTTTTTTGTCAGATATGATGGCCAGAGGAGCCCTTCAGCGTGCCATAGCTGCTGAGGCTGTACTGCATGGAATAGCCGAACCGTTTGCCGTTTTGCCGGATAAAGAACCGCTCGATCAGCAGCAGAGGCTCACCCACGGGACATTCCAGTGCCTGGGCGACATCTTCCCCGGCTCCCACGGCGCTGATTTGAACATTTGTGTAGTATTCAAAAGAATCCACCTTGGCCAGGGTGATATCCGGGAGCACGGCATAACGCATTTCGCTTTCCACGGAAGGGTAGGCTCGCTCATAGGGGACGTACTTTACC
This sequence comes from uncultured Ruminococcus sp., assembly GCA_964619105.1. Taxonomy (GTDB): domain Bacteria; phylum Bacillota; class Clostridia; order Oscillospirales; family Ruminococcaceae; genus UMGS363. The sequence goes on along the minus strand of CAZUDC010000015.1, from coordinate 881 downwards.
TCGTAAGCCACTGGCTTGCCCTCTGGATTTTTGGTGATTTGGGATAGCTCAATGACTTTCTGGCTGGCTTCAATCTCCAGCTTCTGCTGGAGCGCGCTATCGGGCAGAATACCCCGGATGTCGCTGTACTGGGTTAGAAATTTGTCGGTTTCCTCAGACAGGGCGATGGTGAAATCCCGGTGGTTTGGGGTGCTGACGAAGTAACCAATTTTGGGCCGGGAATAAATCAGTCCTTCCCGCTCCAGGGCCTGCAGCCCCTTTCGCACGGTCTCCCGGCTGGCATTGAATTCCGCACACAGCTGGCTTTCGGAGGCCAGCAGGTCCCCGGGGCGAAACTGGCCGCTGAAAATTTGGCTGCGCAGCTTGTTGTAAATGGCTGCGTAAAGGGCGGTGCGCTCAGGTTTCTTGGCCATAGTCCACACCTACCACTTTCTTGCAGAAGTTTACGGTCTCCATGGGGTCGTAGGCCCAGCCATCGGCGCCAATCCACTCACGCTGGTATTCGCCGGTACAGAGGCCGCCGATTAAAATCCGGGTCTGGCTGCGCAGCTGCTCCTTTTCAATGAGCTCCACCGTCCGCTTCATGGATTCCCGAGCCAGGGTCAGCACACCGCTCATCAGCAGCACATCCGGCCGGTAGGTACGGATGGCGTAGGCAAAACGTTCGGGTTTCACATCCACGCCCAAATCGATGACCTCAAAATGCTCCGCCCGGAGCAAGCTTACCACAATATCTTTGCCGATATCGTGAATATCTCCTTCCACCACGCCAATAACAATGCGGCCGATGGGTAGACTGCTGCTACCCAGGGTCATGGGCATTAGAAGTCGCAAAGCATCCCGATAGAGCATCCCGGAGACGATGAGATCGGCAATGAAAT
>CAZUDC010000014.1:0-18719 GCA_964619105.1 uncultured Ruminococcus sp. | reverse complement strand
TAGGAGGCACTTGAAATATGATTAAGATACTTTTCGTTTGCCATGGCAATATTTGTCGAAGTCCTATGGCACAGAGCGTTTTTCAATATCTTATTGATGAAAAGGGTGTCGCAGACCGCTTTGTGATAGATTCTGCCGCCACAAGCACCGAGGAGATAGGAAACAAGCCGCATCATATGACCTCGGCAGAGCTGAAAAAGCGTGGGATTCCTCTCGTTCCGCATTGTGCAAGACAGCTTACAAAGTCTGACGGCGGCAATTTTGACTATATAATAGGTATGGATTCTGCAAATATGCGTAACATATCAAGAATTATCGGCGAGAACAAGGCTTACAGGCTTTTGGAATTTGCAGGGCAGAACAGAGATATTGCCGACCCATGGTACACGGGAGATTTTGTGAAAACCTATGAGGATATCCGCCTTGGCTGTGAAAAATTACTCAAAAAGCTCGGAGGTGAGCTGTAATGCCGCAGGCTACAAATTGTGAAAGCTGCGTAAACTATGTTTATGACGAGGATTACGATTGCTATATATGTATGGCAAACCTTGACGAGGATGAAATGGGCAGATTTCTTTCAGGTTCAAATTATTCCTGCCCATATTATCGTCTTGATGATGAATACGGTGTTGTACGTCATCAGATGTAGTATTATGCAAGCCCTATTACACTATATGTATAGATGAGCGGAAGTGCAAGCAGTACGATGTCGCCGAAATTGAAGCTTCCCGCAAATATGCTCATAATAAGCGAGAGAAGTGCGAGCGCCGACATTACCGCACCCCAGATAAAAGCGTTTCTTCCGCCCTTTTTAAATAATCCATGGAAGAACATTTCACCAAAGCCGAGAGCTGTAAAGGCAATTCCTACGATATTTCCGAGAATACCGAGGAATGTTCCGTTCCTTGCCATTGAAAAAAGCGACCAGCCGATGAAAAAACTCTTATTGAAAATTGAGCCGACTCCAAGGATAACAGCCGATACAGCAAGAATACCGCATAAGATCGATGAGAAGCGCAGAACCTTTTTCATAATAAAATCCCTCCGATTTGAAAAAACTGCTTATATTTTATCATATATGTGAGTTTATGTCAATTATTGCCGAAAAAAGCTGCTGAAAATGAAAATCTCGGGAAAATTTCAGCGTTTTCATTGATTTTTCTATGTAAATATGATATAATATGTAGCAGTTTTTTTGAAAAGGATTGATTTTTTGTGTATGCTTGGGTAAGATACCCCGTGCGTTTTCTTTACAGATTGTTTTATGATTTTCATATCGAGGGCGAGGAGAATATTCCGCAGGATAAGCCTGTCGTGCTTGCTTCAAATCACCGCAGCTATGCCGACCCTGTTATCCTTACAATGCCGATGCGACTGCCTGTTTCCTATATGGCAAAGGAGGAGCTTTTTAAAAATAAGCTTTTCGGCTGGTTTATACGCAAGCTTGGAGCATTCCCTGTTTCAAGAGGTTCGGGAGATATGAGCGTTATTGACGATGGTATAGGTATTCTCAATTCGGGAAGAAATCTTGTTATTTTTCCCGAAGGCACACGTTCAAAGGACGGGAAGGTTGGCAAGGGGAAGACAGGTGTTGCGATGATAGCCGCAAAATCGGGAGCTGATGTTGTTCCCTGCGGAATCATCTTCGAGGGTGAAAGGCTGCATTTCCGCTCAAGGCTTACCTTGCGGTTTGGTAAGCCGATAAAAGCCGAAGAGATAGCTGTAGAGGGCAATTCTCCAAGGGAGCTTAAGGACGTGAAAAAGCGTATTATGTCAGCGATAGCCGAGCTTGTCGAGGGCAATGCTCTCCCTGTTTCCGAGCCGACAGCGTTGCTTGAGGATAAGGAAAATGTACAAAATTAGGGTTGCAGATAAGGCGGGTTTCTGTTTTGGTGTTGACAGAGCGGTCAAAATCGTGTATAATGAACTGGAATGCGGAAGAAAAGCTGTTACATTTGGTGAGATCATTCATAACGAAAGCGTTGTGCGTGAGCTTGAAAACTTGGGAGTAATGGTCATAAATTCCGCAGATGAAATTGAAGAGCTTGAAAATGTCAGCGTTATAATACGTTCGCATGGTGTAGGACGCAGCGTTTATGAGCTTCTCGAAAAACGTAAGGATCATGGTGTTAAAGTCTGCGATGGTACTTGTCCTTTTGTTGCAAAGATACACAAAATAGTTTTTGAAAAGTCGGAGCAGGGCTATGATGTTATAATTCTTGGCGATAAAAATCACGATGAAGTGAGAGGAATTGTCAATAATTGCTATAATTTACCATATATTTGCTCCGGTGAGGCAGAGCTTCGTGAAATTTTGCGAAAAAAAATAAAAAATTTTAAAAAAAAGGTTGCAATTGTTGCTCAAACAACGTATAATATAATTATATGGGAAAAATGCCGTCAGGCGATCGATGAGGAATATCCGCAGGCAGAGGTTTTCAATACTATATGCAGTGCGACCTCCGAGCGTCAGCAGAGTGCAGTCCGTCTTGCGGAAGACTCTGATATGATGATAGTCATAGGCGGTAAACACAGTTCCAACACAGCAAAGCTCTACGACCTGTGCCGTGAGCATTGCAATGCCTGCTTCCTGGTTTCGGACGCAGGTGAGCTTGACAGGGATGATGTCCTTAAAAGGCTCAGTGGTTTCGGTGAAAACTTTAACATCGGGATCACAGCCGGAGCTTCGACCCCGGCATATATAATCAAGGAGGTACAAAACCAAATGAGCGAAATTATCAAAAATATGGACGAGGATTTTGACTTCGCCAGCGCGCTCGACGCATCTTTCAAAAAAATATATACCGGTCAAAGGGTGAAAGGATACATAACTGGCGTAGACAACACAGAAGCAACTGTTGATCTCGGCATTAAGCAGACAGGCTATATTGCCCTGTCAGAGCTTACAGACGATCCTACACTCAAGGTTTCCGATGTTGTCAAGGTTGGCGATGAGGTTGATCTTATCGTTATCAAGATCAACGACGCTGAAGGCTGTGTTAACCTTTCCAAGAAGAAGGTTGACGCAATGGTTGGCTTTGATAAGCTTGTAAAGGCTAAGGAAGAAGATAAGATTCTTGAAGGCACAGTTACAAATGTTGTCAAGGGCGGCGTTATTGCTATCACAGAGGGAACAAAGGTATTTATCCCTGCTTCACAGGCAACCGCAAGACGTGATGAAAAGCTTGAGAGTCTTCTCAAGACAAACGTTAAGTTCAAGATCATTGAAATTGACGAGCGTAAGTTCAAGGCAATAGGTTCTATCAAGGCTGTTCTCAACGCAGAAAGAGATGCTGCAAAGGATAAGTTCTGGGAGAGCGTGCAGGTAGGCGATAAGTTCAAGGGCGAGGTTAAGTCCATCACAAATTACGGTGCATTTGTTGACCTTGGCGGAATTGACGGTATGGTTCATATTTCCGAGCTTAGCTGGAACAGGATCAAGCACCCATCTGAGGTCGTTAAGGTCGGCGACGTTGTTGAGGTTTACGTTAAAGAGCTTGACAGCGAAAACGGCAGAATTTCTCTCGGCTATAAGAAGGATGAGGATAATCCTTGGGTTAAGTTCGCAAACGAGTATTCCGTTGGCGATGTTGTTGACGCAAAGGTTGTTTCCATCACTCCTTTCGGTGCATTTGCACAGATCATTCCTGGAATTGACGGTCTTATCCATATCTCACAGATCGCAAACAAGAAGGTTGCAAACGTTAAGGACGTTCTTGCTATCGGTGATGAGGTCAAGGCAAAGATCACAGAGATCGATGTTGATAAGAAGAGAATCAGTATGTCTATCAGAGAGCTTCTTGAAGAAGAAGGAACAGACGAGTCTGCTGAATGATTTATGAATTTGAAAGACTGCTGTATTTTGTACGGCAGTCTTTTTGTTTTAAAGGGGGATATTATTTATAGTAGTTACTGCCTTGCTTGTTGTAATGTTGACGCTTTGCGGTTGCTCGGATACTGCACACACGAGTAGAGTGGAAATCAGCAGCGTTGTTTATGAAAAAACGGACGAAATGATTTCCGAAGCTTTCGAAGAAACTGCATCAGAAATAATCTCGGAAATAGCTGAAAAGGTCGAAGAAACTTTTACTGAGGAAAGTTTTGCGGCTGAAACAACTATAATTGAAACAACCACAGTCGCAACAACTGCTGAAACCACTGTAACCTCCAAGAAAGTTACATCTGCCGACGCAATAGACGGCTTTGACGCGGTACTTGATTCAAGTCTTAAAAGAACCGTAGCAAGTCGGGCGAAATAGAAAGTATCACCGGGAAGCAGAAATCATAAAAACAAAAGTACCGAAAACAGGGGATTTTCGGTACTTTTTGAAGGAAATATGTAAACCATGAAGATGGATGGTTGTTTGTCGCCGCCTTTTTGCGAATATTTCCGCTTGACGGCTTATTAATGTATGTTTTTTCATACAGTTGTAAGCTTATGTCGCACGGTAAATGTTATGCCGTGCGGCATAAAAATGAAAAGAGGGAGAATATGGAAATTAGATATTGTCATGAGTAATGTTCCCTCGGAACTATTATTATAATAATGCTTTTTTGTGTAAATTATATGAAAGGAAAAAGAAAATAAGAAAAAAACAAATAATTGGTTTTAAATAATTTTTCCACTGATTTATTTATAGAAAATGCAGATACTACTTTAAGTGGAAAGGTGGAATTTGCTATGAAAAATAAAACAGACTTTATGGAAAATCTGATAGTTTTCCTTGCAGGAGGGTTGATTTATTCGCTGATAGAGATATGCTTCCGCGGTTTTACGCATTGGTGTATGACGCTTACGGGAGGCTTCTGCCTGCTTATGATGTACCGCCATTATGCCGCAAATCCCGATGAAGATATGCTTTGGAAATGCCTTTATGGCTGTTCTGTGATAACCTCGGCGGAGCTGGCGGTCGGCTGTGTTGTGAATCTTCTGCTTGGTTGGAATGTCTGGGATTATTCGGTCCAGCCGTTTAACCTTTTCGGTCAGATATGTGTGATGTATTCGGCTCTATGGTTTATGCTTTCCGTTCCTGCGGCGGCTCTTTGTCATTTTTTTAGAAGAAAATTTGAATATTTCAATAAAATGCCACTGTAAAATGTGTATTTTTGTGCAAAATTTTAGGCTTTTGTACTAGACAAATATGTGATTATGTGATATAATAAATAACAATTATAAGAATGCCGTTTTATGCACATATTTCTTTACGGAGGGTATATATGCTAGATTTTAATAAAAGAAAAAGAATATTAAAAAAGCTGTCCGATACAGCGGAAAGGAACGTGCTTTTGCTCATCCCATGCCTTATTGCGGCAGGTCTTGTTAAGCTTTTTTATCACGTTGCCTGTAATGTTGATATTGCTCTGTCCGATAAAAACGGAAATTTTCTCGGCATAAAGCTTCAGCGTGAAGAGAAAAAAGTATCTCGCAGGCAGGACGATATCGTCTATGTCAAGCATGGCTTTGTTAAGAGAGCGGTTTCACTGGTTCTCAGCTTTGCTTTCGTTATGATGCTCGTTCCGACAGCTTTTCCCGCTTTTGATATTTTTGCGGAAAATACTGCATGGTCGGGCAGTGATGTCACAAACAGCGTTTTTGTCGTCCTTGACGATGACCCGACTATAGTCCGTGATGTTGCTATACCTTTTGATTCTTTTATCGCTCCTGAAATTCTTTCTGTTACAGCAAACGGCTTCAGAAGCTGTGAGATAAAGTGGGATCTTGACAAATACAAGGGTGTGAGCGGACTTCCTTATGTTTTCTTTCCGACAAAAACCGCTTCAACAGACGGCGTCCTCCATTCGATCGAGGTATGTGCTTTTGTTACAAAGGACGGAAAAACAACCTTCAAAAAGGTTAGTGACGAAATGATCGTAACAAGCTTTGATAATTTTAAAACCAATATCATAGAAGTTACAGATCTTGATCCTGACGCAACCTATGATTTCGTGATAAACGCAAAGCAGCGTTGGGCAGGCTATGACATAAATAACAAGCTCGTTAAGCATAAGGAGCTTGATAGTAACGGCACTGTAATATCCGAAAATATTGTAAAAACTAACAAAGCATATACCGCCTCATATAGCTATTATGACGCAAATGGAAACTCTGTTACAGAGGATTTGCTGAATGTACCTATAGGAACGGAAAGATATCTTCCTGGCTCATATAGCAGGGATGGCTCTTCGTATGTGGCTGTGGGAAGAAAGAATCTTTCAAATGTTAAGCAGGACTATATTCCCCATTATTCCACCGCTTATGCACCTGATGCTCATCTTGACGCAAGAAGACTTGCCGATGTTAAGACTACAGCAAATTATGTAGACGGCGCAAGGAATAAAAAGGTTGTTAAAATCGGTTATTCGGGCAGTATCCCGAGTGAAGCCAAGGGACTTCTCGTTTTCAGAGGAATAGATAAGGGAACAAGTACAAGCTATAGCTGTATAGCCGCTGTTCCTATAGAGGACGTTTCTTCCTCGCTTGTCTATACAGATGAAAAAATAGATATGACGACCGCCTACAGATATTATGTTGTACCTGCAACATGGTATTCTTCCAATGTAACCCACATTCAGGATTATCTTACCGGCGGCAATGAGGATTATTTCTTTACGGGCAATATCCCGGGTAAGGATGACGTAAGCTTCAATAACACTGCGGCAGTCTATACCGATACAGCAGCACCAAAGGGCTTTACTCTCACTCAGGATGGAACGAACTTTATCCTCAGTTGGAATAAGGTCTCAGGCGCTACGGGTTATGTAATAAGCAGAAAGATCGGTGAGGGTGACTGGACTGTTATCGCAAGCATTGATGATCCCGATACAATTACATATACCGATAAAAATATAGCATATGACGTTGAATATTCCTATTCAATTGTCGCTGTAAACAGCAATAACAATGATAATGAGAGCGAGCCTGCACTTATTGAAAAGAAAAAGCTTGCTATAAAGGAGCTTTCAGCACCATATTACGTTTCCGCTGTTGCGGGCGATGATTACGCAGAGGTAACATGGTTCTGCGATGATGAAATGGCTGACGGCTTTGATATCCAGTATGTTTTGACAAGCGAGCTTAAAAGCATTCCTGCCAGCGCTCTGGCTCAGATGAGATTAGCTCACAATGATATTCCAAGCGATGACAGCGAAGCTCTTACTTATATCAAAGCAAATTATGCAAAGGAATATAATGATCTGCTTTCAAGCCTTTATGATACAGCTTTTGAAACAAACGGCTCCGTTATAAGCAAGAGCAGAGAGGACGTGCTTGTAAGCGGAACAAATAAGTTTGGATATACCGTCCGTAACCTTGTTTCAGGTGAAAGCTACAGCTTCCGTGTAAGATCATATATCCTAACGCCAAGTCCCGATGACGAGAATGTTCAGCTTAAAAAGCCTGCAAGTGAATTTGTTCCTAAGAGCGGCGGCTATGCTGTTCTTATAAGCACGGATTTTGACGCTCCTATGGACGTTAAGGTGGTTTCAGCTGATGGAAATATCACAGTAACATGGAGAGCTGTTGATACAGCGACAGGCTATGAGATCGAGGTTGCACGCTATGACGGCAATGGCAACAAAATTAATACCTATATTGATGATGTTACCGATACAAGGTATGAGCTTAAGGATCTTCGTGCAGGCGATATCTATGTGTTCCGTGTAAGGGCGACTAAGCGTATTTCGGGTCAGACCGAGCTTAAGAAAACCGCATATTCAGGATATGTAGCCGCAATGGTCGGAAATCCTATCATTAAGGTAACAGATCTTAAGGCTGTTCTTGATGAGAGCGGAGATAAGGTAAATGTTACCTGGACTGCCGCAACAGGCGATTTTACAGGCTATTACCTTTACATAACCTGTGATGGTTCAACCATTACCAAGGATATAACAACAAATTCGTATACACATACCGATATTAAATACGGAAAGTCCTACAGCTACTATGTAAGACCTTATCGTTCAGTTGTTCTGTCTGACGGTACGGTTCAGTATTTCGAGGGCGATAGATCGAATATCGAGTCGGTTACGATCGGTGGAACAGTCGACTTCCCGACAGATCTTACAGCAACTCCAAGCGAGGGGCAGATCACTCTCGACTGGGCAGATGTTACAGGTGCAGCAGGTTACATTGTTTATGCTTCCTGCGATGGAAAGACAGAAACCTTCAATGTTTCAAAGAGTGAGTTTGTTCATACAGGTCTTATTCCCGGAAAGACATATTCATACTATGTTGTTGCATATAAAACAATAAACGGCTCTCCGGTTTACAGCGTATCTTCACCGACTGTCAGTGCGACTGTCGGAGGAACGGTTGCCGCTCCCGTTGATTTTGCCGTAACGACCAATGAAACGACAGCAATAATCAGCTGGAAAACCGTTGATGGCGCTGATGGGTATACGGTTTTCGGAAAATCCGACAGCGGAAAAACACTTGAAATTGACGTTTCGGGCAGTCCGTATACTCATACGGGTCTTACTGAGGGCGATACATGGTCGTATTATGTTAAGGCTTATAAGCTAAGCAATAATAATAAGATTTACAGCAATGCTACAACCACTATCACAGTGAAGATCGGTGCAAGCTATCCGCCCCCAAATGATCTTGTTGCAACTCCTGGAAACAGAGCGGTTGCTCTTTCATGGACAACAGGTCAGGATGTTGACGGCTACGTTGTTTACGTTTATGATGAAAATACAGGCGATTTCCAGCCGTTGAGCATTGTTTCCAATGGTTCATATGAGCATAAGGGACTTAAAAACGGCAAGAAATATACCTATATGGTTGCAGGCTATAAATTCGTGAACGGTGTAAGAGTCATCGGTGATTATTCGCTTGCTGTCAGTGCGATCCCAACCTCGGGTGACGCTGCTGATGTTGATTACACTATAGGTATAAAGGGTACCGCTCCGTATGGTATTTCACATAGCACACTGATTTCTGCGGCGGCTAACCACGAAGCCTTTGATGAACCTGTTGACGCATATTTCTCCGTAAATGACGAATCAACAAGAGCTGTCAAGGAGGTCTTGAGAAATTACGCAAACGGTCTTAAGAGCTTTATAGTTTATCCGTTTGATATTTCACTCTATCTCGAAAATACTCTAATTGAAACAGAGCCGAACGATGGCTTTAATATTACATTTACCGTTCCTGTTCCCGATGTTATGCGCGATTATAGGGATTATATAACGGTGATTCATCTTAAGGATGATGGTACAGAGGTGATCGAGGATACCGTTTCCGATAATATTTTCGTTCAGTCAACCGACCTGGAGGTTCTTCCAAGTGCAATAGTGGATGTCGGCGGAGTTTGGTGCGTACAGTTCACAACTTCAAGCTGTTCGCCGTTTGCATTCGTTGTTTATAAGGATAACCTTGATGATATCGGTTCGGGAAGCTCTGCTTCAGGCTCGGGCGGATTCTCAGGAAACTTCAATACAGGTGTCCTCCTTATGACATCATTGCCCGATATTCTTCCGATCGAGAAGAAAACTAAGTTTGTTGAACGTCTTAAAAAGCGTTACAGAATTAAAAAGTAATAAAGTTTTACCGCCCGTCAGAAAATGTCGGGCGGTTATTTTAAGGGGGAGTTCTATGATAAAGGTTCTTGTAAGAAAATTCGTAAAAAACTATGAAAAAACTGAGGACAAAAAAGTGAGAGAGTGCTATTCGGTCCTTGGAGGAGTTCTCGGAGGAATTTGCAATATTTTCCTTTTTGCTGTTAAGCTTTTTATAGGAATTTCTATGAAAAGTATCGCAATTATGTCGGATGCCTTCAATAACCTTTCCGACATGGGCAGCTGCTGTGTTGCCGTTATCGGTGCGAAGCTTTCAAACAAAAAGCCGGATCGTGAGCATCCATACGGACATGGAAGACTTGAGTATATTTCCTCGCTTATAGTTTCATTTTTGATTATGCTTGTCGGCTTTGAACTGTTCAAAACCTCGTTCGATAAGATTTCTAACCCTGAGGAGATTGCCTTCAGCCTGCCTTTGACGATAATTCTTGTGCTTTCTCTTCTTGTTAAGCTCTGGATGTATTTTGCGTATTCATATATCGCTGGGCAGATCAACTCAACCGTGATGAAAGCGACCGCCCGTGACAGTATAAACGATGTTATTTCAACCAGTGCGGTTATAATTGCAACTGTTATCGGATATTTTCTGCCGTTTTCTATTGACGGTTATATAGGTGTGATAGTTGCGGCTTATATCATGTACGGCGGTTTTAATATCGCAAAGGAAACGACAGATCTGCTTCTCGGAATGCCGCCGTCGCAGGATTTTATTGAGGAAATTAGCGGTGAGATCCTTAAAGCGGAAGAAATATGCGGTGTTCACGATCTTATCGTGCATGACTATGGTCCGGGAAGAATTTTTGCATCTGTCCACGCTGAAATACCCGAAAGCTCAGACATTATTCACGCTCACGAGGTTATCGATGAGATAGAGCGAGAGGTTTCTGAAAAGCTTGGAATTTCGCTTGTCATACATATGGATCCGATTGCTGATAAGGACGAGTTTGTTATCGGCTTGAAGAAAATGGTGCTTGATGAAGCAATGTCAATTGATGAGAATTGTTCTATACATGATTTTCGTATCACAAATGGCGATAAGAATATCAACGCAATTTTTGATATTGTTATAAGGGATAAATTTGACGAAAATGAACGCAAGGATATAGTTGAAATGCTGAAAAAGAGGGTTGCTGAAAAGGATCCAAGGCTTAATCTTGTTGTCACGATTGACGAGGTATATTCATGATGAGTGAGCAACGGACGGTCAATTGCGGAGATGACGTGATTTTGTATGATCTGACGCGAAAAAAGGTGAAAAATATCAATCTGAGAGTGAAAGAGGACGGGAGCGTCTGCGTTTCAGCCCCGAATCGTGTGCCGCTGAAATTTCTTGATGATTTTGTTAAAAGCCGATATGACTTCATTGTGTCTGCAAGGGAGCGTTTTTCAAATGCGGAGCAAAAAAAAATTACTCAGGAATATTCCAATAGCCTTTCATCGGGCGATAAGGTGAGCTTTATCGGAAAAAAGCTGGTTATTTCTGTTGAATACGGCGAGGATGAGGTTTTCGCCGAGGATGAAAGGCTTGTTGTTCGCACGTTTGATACGCAAAATCAGGACTATATTCGCAAGCTTCTGAAAAATTATTTTTATAATAGTACAGTTACCCTTTTTAAAGCCCTTAATGATGAAATATCGGGACTTTTTTATGAAAAATACGGTATAAAAAGTGTACCTATAAAAATTCGGAAAATGAAGTCAAGGTGGGGAAGCTGTCACGTTACGGACGGCTTTATCGTGATGAATGAAAGGCTTATCCATTATCCGATCGAAGCCGCAAAATATGTTTTTATACACGAATATGCTCATTTTATTTATGCCGACCATTCAAAACGCTTTTATTCAGTGGTTGCCGAATTTATGCCCGATTACAAAAAAGCGGCGGATTTTCTAAAAAAATAGACAACAGACGACAGCTTTTTTATATTTATGTTGTAGCTTTATCCAAAACTCAAATCGACATATTAAATCATATAAAAATTCACTTAAAGTTCACAACATAATACTATAATAAATAAGTTGTGAAAAAAATGAAAAAGAGGGAATTATATGGAAATCTTCAAGAATATGGCGATAATAATTTTCGCCGCAGAGATCATGGCTCTCTTATCCAAGAAGTGCAAAGCACCTCAGGTAGTTGGTCAGATCATCGCAGGTCTGCTTATAGGTCCTGCTATTTTGAATATCGTTCAACCGTCCGATTTTCTTAATCAGATGGCAGAGATCGGCGTTGTTTTGCTGATGTTTTCGGCAGGTCTTGAAACCGATCTTAAGGAGCTTATACGCACAGGTCCTCTCGCTCTTGCGGTTGCGTGCGTGGGTGTTGCTGTGCCGCTTCTTGGCGGATTTGTCCTTTTCTCGTTGCTTATGTACGGCGGCTTTCCTGCAATGGGTTCGCCCGAGTTTTACCGTGCATTGTTTATCGGCTCAATTATGACCGCAACCTCGGTTACAATAAGCGTCCAAACGCTTCGCGAGCTGGGGCATCTGAAGGGCAGGATCGGAACGCTTATACTTAGTGCCGCTATCATCGATGACGTTATCGGAATTATCGTACTTACTTTCGTTATCAGCCTTTCAGGCGGAGATTCCTCGGGAAGTGCAGGTATTGGAACGGTTCTTATTCAGATACTTCTTTTCTTTGTCGTTACTATCGGAGTGGGCATACTTGTTTTCAAGCTTTTCAAGGCTCTCAACAAGAGATATGAGCATAGAAGACGTATCCCTATTTTTGGTCTTGCATTCGCTTTGCTTATGTCATTTGTTGCAGAAGAATTTTTCGGCATTGCCGATATCACAGGCGCATATGCCGCAGGAATCATCCTTTCAAGCATCAAGGACAGCGATTATGTCGCACAGAAAATGGATACAAGCTCATATATGATCTTCGGACCCATCTTCTTCGTTAATATCGGTCTTAAAACTACCTTTGCTGATATGACTAGTGAGCTTTTAGTGTTCTCAATACTCTTTGTTATCGTTTCGCTTATTACAAAGGTCATCGGCTGCGGTCTGACGGCTAAAATCGCAAGAAACAGCTGGAAGGACAGCCTTAAGGTCGGCGTTGGTATGATGACGAGAGGTGAGGTTGCTCTTATAGTTGCTTCAAAGGGTCTTACAGCAGGACTTATGGATCAGAAATATTTTGTTGCTGTTATCCTGCTCATAATCTGCTCATCGATTACAACTCCAATTATTCTCAAGCTTCTTTATAAGGGAGAATCTCTTCCCGGCGAGGAAAAGCCAGTGGAGATCACAGCTAATGCATAAAAAACTACGTCGCATCATCGGATGCGACGTTTTTTTGTTAAAGTATGATCGAAACAGGCAATGTCGGGTCAAAGCCTTCATCATCGGAATGTGTTTTTTCACCGATGAAAATGAAATCCTCCGGCAGCCTTCTTGGGGAAAAGCCTGTATATTTTTTGAAAATGCGGTTAAAGCTGCGTATTGTTCCAAAGCCTGCTTCTACTGATATTTCACTTGCGGAAAGCTTTTTTTTCGACAGCATTTTCACAGCCTCGCTCACGCGAACTATATTCAAATACTCCGAAAAGGTCATTCCCGACATTTTTTTGAAATATTTTGAGAAATATGGTTTACAAAAACACATAAAATCAGCCGCTTCATCAAAGGTTATATCTGCATAACGTTCATTGATCAGCTGAAGAAGTCTTTTATATTCCGTGCTGTCGGAGCTGTCGGCGGATTGCTTCGTTTTTTCGCCTCTGAAAATTTCTGCAAGGAGAAATTCAGCGAGAGAAGAGCATATTATATCGTAATAACGTTCATTTTCGGTCAATTCCTGTCTTATTTTATCAAAAACAGGCTTTATTGGGTAATTGCCGTCAATAAGCGGACATACAGGCTCTTTATTTCCAAAGGCTGACGCAATAAGCTCGGGAGTAAGCTTCATTACCGAAATAATGCTGTTTTCCTCTGCCTTGATATAATGCACGGCTTCCTTTTTTATAAAGATCGATTTTCCTTCGCAAAGGCTGTAAACCGTGTTTTCTGACATAATCTCCGCAGAACCTTTTTCAGCATAGATAAGCTCACACTCCATATGCCAGTGGGGAAGATTTTGCAGATTTTCGTAGCTTATGACGGAAACTCTGTCGTTGCCGCCGAGGTCGCTTTGCTCATATTTTGCAATCATCAGATCATCTCCTGGATTCAGTATAACATAAAAGCTAACAAATGTCCATAACGGGAAAATAATATTCTTGAAAATAACGGAACTATATAGTATAATAAAGAAAACTTGATCGTAATAATATTGAAAGGAAAAACTATATGAAAAGCTTATATTTTATCACAGGAAGTCAGGATCTCTACGGCGAGGAAGCTCTTGCACAGGCAGCCGCTGATTCAAATGAAATGGCAGCATTTCTTAACGAAAAGCTCGGACATATCGCCGAGGTTATATTTCAGCCTGTCGTAACGACAAGCAGAGAGGCTCTTGATGTTTGCACAAAGGCATCTTCTGACGCTGATTGTATCGGTGTGATCATGTGGATGCATACCTTTTCTCCCGCAAAAATGTGGATAAGTGCATTAAAGCTTCTTAGCAAGCCTATGGTTCATCTCCATACGCAGTATAACGAAAAATTGCCCTATGGCGAGATAGATATGGACTTTATGAATCTTAATCAGTCTGCACACGGCGACAGAGAGTTCGGATTTATCTGCACAAGGCTTGGTATAAAAAGGGAAGTCATTTCGGGATATTATAAGCATAACGATGTAATAGAAAAGCTCAGCCGCTTTGCACAGACTGCTGTTGCTGTCGATTTCGGCAAGGGTATGAAGGTGGCAATGTTCGGAAATAATATGCGTGATGTTGCGGTTACCGATGGTGATAGAGTTGAAAGTGAGATAAAATACGGCTGGAACGTTAATTATTACGGAATAGGTGATCTTTGTGATATAATTTCTGAGGTTACGGACGCTGAGGTCTGTAATAAAATGAATGAATATAACTCTAAGTATATTATGAATACGGATAATCTTGAAGCTGTAAAAAAGCAGGCGGCTTATGAGGCAGCGCTTGAAAAATTCCTCAAAAGAGAAAATGTTTCCGCATTTACCGATACATTCCAGGATCTTCACGGAATGGAGCAGCTCCCTGGTATTGCTGTTCAGAATATAATGGCTGACGGAATAGGCTTCGGTCCCGAGGGCGATTATAAAACAGCAGCTCTTGCGGCAATGCTTTGCAAAATGGCAGAGGGAAGAAAGGGTGCAACAGGGTTCCTTGAGGATTATACATACGACCTGCCCGAGGGCGATGAAACGGAGCTTGCTTCACATATGCTTGAGGTTTCGCCTGTTTTTGCCGCTGAAAAGCCTAAGATAGAGGTTCACCCTCTTGGGATCGGCGGCAAGTTCGATCCTGCGCGTCTTGTTTTTGAGGGAACAACGGGCGAGGGTATTGCAGTTTCAATGATAGATATGGGCGACCGTTTCAGACTTGTATGTGCGAAGATAACTCTTGTAAAGCAGAAAGAGGAAATGCCAAAGCTACCTGTTGCAAGAGTAATGTGGAAGCTTAAGCCCGATTTCGCAACAGGCTCTGCGGCTTGGATATATGCAGGCGGTGCACATCATGCAGTCGTTTCAACCGCGCTTGATACCGATGATATCCGACTTTTCGCAAAGCTTACTGATACAGAGCTTGTAATAATCGATGAAAAAACAGAGCTTAACGCATTTGAACAGCAGCTTGAAATGCTTGATACAATGGCAAAAATCAGGAGATAAAAATATGGTATACAAAAAATTATTTCTCGAAGATCATTTTCCCAACCTTCCAAAAGCAAAAGAAAAAACACAGGTTACTCTTTACCTTCCCGAGGTCTGGGGCGAGGTTGACAAGGAGCAGAGCTTTCCATGTACTGTTATCTGTCCTGGCGGCAGCTATTGGTGGTGTTCAGAACGCGAGGGCGAGCCTGTCGCATTGAAAATGGCGGGGAACGGAATTGCGGCGGCAGTCGTTAATTATGCCTGCGATTACCAGCATTATCCGTTGCAGCTGCTTGAAATCCTTGCGGCGATTACCTTTGTAAGAAGAAACAGCGGTGAGTTTCACATCGACCCCGAAAAAATAGCCGTAATGGGATTTTCCGCAGGCGGTCACGCCGCTTGTACGGCAGGGCTTTTCTGGCAGGAGAAGCTTGCGGAAAAGGCTCTCGGGATCGTACATGGCGAGGATAAGCCGAACGGTATGATACTTTGCTACCCTGTTATCACTTCGGGAAAATATACTCACGAGGGAAGTATGAAATGCCTTCTGGGAGATGATCCCGACCCTGCTCTGCTTGAAAAAATGTCACTTGAAAAGCAGGTCACGGAGAATGCTCCGCACGCATTTATATGGCATACAAGCGAGGACGGTCTTGTTCCGCTTGAAAATTCGCTCTACATCGCACAGGCACTTCACGAAAAGGGCAAGGACGTTGAAATGCATATCTATCCAAGGGGCGGTCATGGTCTTTCTATCTGCGATGAAACGGTTACAAAGCAGGAGAATATGTCCGATACAATTAAATATTGCTCGGACTGGGTTCCGCATTGCATAAAATGGATAAAGGAAATTCTTTAACGGAGGGTAATTATGCTTTCGCTTGAAAAAACCTATCTCGGAATTGAGCTTGGCTCAACAAGAATAAAGGCTGTACTTATCGATGAGGAGTTCAAGCCTGTTGCTTCGGGCGGGTATGAATGGGAAAACCGTTTTGAAAACGGCTATTGGACATATTCTCTCGATGATATACATAATGGTATAAGAGGCTGCTTTTCAGCTCTTGCAAATGATGTAAAAAATAAATACGGTCTGAGCCTTACAAGGGTCGGCGCTATCGGTGTTTCTGCAATGATGCACGGTTATATGGCATTTGATAAGAATGACAGGCTTCTTGTTCCTTTCAGAACATGGAGAAATACAACGACTGCTCAGGCGGCAAATGAGCTTACAGAGCTGCTTGGCTTTAATATACCGCAAAGATGGAGTGCCGCACATCTTTATCAGGCTGTACTCAGTTCTGAAAAGCACGTTCCCGAAATTGAATATATAACCACTCTTGCAGGATATATCCAGTATCTTCTCACAGGGAGCAGAGCTGTCGGAATAGGAGAAGCTTCGGGGATTTTTCCGGTTGAAAATGGCGTATATAATGAAGAATATCTGAATAGTATGCAGAAAAAGCTTGCCGAACACGGCTTTGATAAAAAGCTTATTAATATTTTCCCCGAGGTCAGAAAAGCGGGTGACAAGGGAGCAGTTCTAACCGAAAAGGGTGCAGAATTTCTCGACCCTGGCGGAACGCTTGAAAGCGGTATTCCTGTATGCCCGCCTGAGGGTGACGCAGGTACGGGAATGGTTGCCGCAAATGCCGTGAAATCAGGTACAGGCAATGTTTCGGCAGGTACTTCCGTTTTTGCTATGCTTGTTACGGATAATAATCCGTCAGCTTATTATCCTGAAATAGATATGGTAACGACTCCCGACGGTAAACCTGCCGCAATGGTGCATTGCAATAATTGCTGCTGTGAGCTTGATTTCTGGGTGAAGCTTTTCGGTGAATTTGCGGAGCTTTCGGGTAATAATATTGATAAATCACAGCTTTATGATATGCTTTATACAAATGCGATGAAGTCCTCTCCCGATTGTGACGGCATCACAGCATATAATTTCCTTTCGGGTGAGCCTGTTGCAGGAGTGGAGAGCGGAATACCTATGTATTTCCGCACTCCTGACAGCGTTCCCAGCCTCGGATCGTTCTTTCGTGCAGAGCTTTATTCAGCATTTGCGTCCTTGAAGCTTGGTATGAATATCCTTTTTGAAAAGGAGAGTATGAAGGCGGAAAAATTCACAGGTCACGGCGGCATTTTTAAGGTCAAGGGTGCGGCACAGCAGGTTCTTGCAGACGCTCTTAACACACCTGTTTCGGTTATGTCAACAGCAGGCGAGGGCGGTGCATGGGGGATGGCGCTTCTTGCTTCCTATATGATAAACGGCGGCGGCAAATCGCTTGACTGCTGGCTCGACAGCGAGGTTTTCGGTCATACAGAGGAAATTACGGTTGCTCCCGATGAGAATGGGAAAAATGGCTTTGATAAATATATGGAGCGTTATGTCAGCGGACTTTCCGCAGAAAAGGCTTTTGCTGAATAATACTAATCTTTAATCAAAGTGTAGACAAAAATCTGCACAAAAGCCGTATATGCGAGCTTTTGTTTGATTTTTTGTACACTTTCAGTTTAAAGATTAGTATAAAGGAGATTGAAAATGCTTGAAGAATTGAAAAAAAAGGTGTGTGAAGCAAATCTTTTGCTCCCGAAATATGGACTTGTTACCTTTACATGGGGGAATGTTTCGGCGGTTGACCGTGAGAGCGGAATGATCGTTATAAAACCATCGGGCGTTGAATATGACGGAATGAAGCCCGGGGATATGGTCGTTGTCGAGCTTGCAACTGGAAAGATCGCAGAGGGCAGATATAAGCCGTCAAGCGATACGCCTACTCATCTGGAGCTTTACCGTGCTTTTCTGAATATCGGCGGAATAGTTCATACACATAGCCGATGGGCAACCTCGTTTGCACAGGCAGGAGCAGGAATTATCCCAATGGGAACAACGCAGGGCGATTATTTCTACGGTGAGATACCCTGCACAAGGGCAATGACGCCAAAGGAAATCGGCGGAGAATACGAAAAAGAAACGGGAACAGTCATAATAGAAGAGTTTAAGGATAAAGACCCGATGTCAATTCCCGCTGTTCTGGTTAAAAATCACGGACCCTTTGCATGGGGAAAATCAGCGGAGGAGGCTGTACATAACGCTGTTGTTCTTGAAGAGGTCGCATTTATGAATTATCATGCAATGTCAATAGCTCCGCAGGCAGGACGTATGTCTCAGGAGCTTCTTGATAAGCATTATCTTCGCAAGCACGGCGCAAATGCTTATTATGGACAATAAAAGAACACAGAAAATATTTTTACCAAAATATCAAAATGTAGGGGTCCAGTCTTTGCTCCGTGAATAATTAATAAAAACGAGAGCATACATTTTTTGTATGCTCTCGTTTCAGTCTGTCCAAAAAGCCCCTAATCAGGTGTCTGATTAGGGGCAAAATATA
>CAZUDC010000013.1:0-18790 GCA_964619105.1 uncultured Ruminococcus sp. | reverse complement strand
TACACGAAGCTCAATCTCATCTGTGTTGTAGACAGAGGCTATGACATTTTCCTTAATCGGCGTGCTTTTGTAGAAAGCGGGGCACACATCGCCTGCAATAATATATTTTTTGCAAGAAATAATTTGCGAAAGGAGCTTATTAATGTCTGCTCAAGCCTGTCAACCATGTCTTTTACGGCCTTTTTCGGTGTGAATATCTGATTGGTACTCTGCGATGGGATATAACTCGAGAAATATGTCCCCTTGCCTGAGTTCAATAAGGGGCTTGCCCCGTCATTTAACGAAGCAAATGTTCAGTGGGAGCTTGAACTCCCTCTGAACAGAAATGGAACCCGCCGCCGGATTGAATGAAGTTCAATTTAGAGGCAGGGGTACATCTTGCCTAAGTTATATTGTACTAACAAGTGTACTGTATGGTTTGATTTTATTTACGATCCTCGCTTTTTCACCGCTTGTCATCAGAATAGCATTACTTCTCGGCAAACAAAGAATCGATTCAGGCGTCTTATATGCTTTGTAACCGACAAACTCTGCGGTTTCAATATCCTGTGAACCGAGATATAGCAGATGATCGCAGTTGTTGACAATGGTCCTTGCTTCCGCACGGGTGTACATACTTTCAAGCTGAGTCATGCTTTGAAGGATAAGGCTTACAGAAATTTCCCTTGAACGTATTACCGAAATTATCTTATCAAAATCAGGTATCCTTGCACCCGAGGCAAAATCATCCATTATAAGCCTTACGGGAACTTCAAGTCTTCCGTCATCATTTGAATCCGCAAGAAAACACAGCTGCTGCAAAGCCTGTGTGTAAAAAACATCTGTTATCTGGTCAAAAGTTCTGTCTGTATCACTGCTGTTAATAAAAAGAACCGTTTTCTTCCTTCCAAGAGTCTGAATATCAAAGCAGCTTTTATTCTCAAAAATATTACGGGCTTCCTCGAATTCAAATATATCCAGCGCACGGTTTGCAAATTCAACTATGCAGCTCCACGTTTTATCTGCATTAATAACTGCACATATCTGATCAAATCTTCTTTTTGCCAGACCTTCGGCATGATTTTCCGCCCAATCCAGAAAAGACAGCTTTCCGTCAGGCTTTATGAAGGCATGATGAAGCTTGCATACGCTTGTCATTATATGTTCTTCCTCGTTAAGCACCTCAAGGCAATACGCAATAAGGAATGTAATATATCCCGACGCTGCCTTTTCCCAGAAAGGATCTTCCTCGGAAAGCTTGGGCATAATCGTATTTGCCAGGGATATTATATCCTGTTCACGATATTTACTGTTTTTATAACGTCGTATGAAGCTTAACGGATTGTAGCCGCAGGAGTTGAACGGATCTACAAAATCAAGGGTATAAACCTCGTACCCCTTTGCTTCAAGCTCGGATCTGAACATTCTGCAAAGTCTGCCCTTTGTATCGGAAACTACCATACTGCCGCTGATGCTCTGAAGGTTCGGGATAACGTAACCGCCTGTCTTACCTGCTCCCGATGAGCCTATTATCAGGTCGTTGTTGTTAAATCCCGTTTCTCTTGTATCGTCTGAAACTGTTATGCCATCTGCAAGATATCTTACGCTCATAGCTTATTCTCCTCTCATTATTTCCGTAGCAAGTCCGAATTCTACGGCTTCCTCTGCATAAAAATAACTGTCATCAGCAGTTAGCGTGTAAATTTCCTCAATGTCCTTTCCTGTTCTTTCTGCGATTATTTCCGCAAGAACAGTTCTTGTCCTGTTAAGGCTGTCAAGCTCGCGCTGAATTTCGTGAGGCTTGCGTCCTCCGATGTCATTTCTTCCATAAGAAGGATCATGTATCATAACACGTGTATGTGGAAGCATCTGTCTTGTTTCGCCCGCAAGAAACAGGATCGCCCCCATACTTGCGGCTGTACCTATACATACTGTTTTTACAGGTGATTTCATCAAACGAATATAATCATAAACTGCAATTCCGCTCATTACATCACCGCCGGGGGTGTTTATGTACAGGATAATTTCCTTGCCGGAATCGGTTCTTTCAAGATACATAAGCTGTTTTATCAGCTCGTTTGCTGTTTCTGCATTGACCTCTTTAGTAAGAAACACCTCTCTTCCTGAAAGAAACTCATCCTCTATCCTTATGCAGTCAATGCCCCTTACGGTTTCCCTTAAAATATTTGCCATATCCGTGTTCCTCCTTATCTGCACTGCTTTGAAACATCAAAAAATATGCTGAAATATCGCTTTCTTACATACTTTACGAGGAAATAATACAGATCCTCATTGCAAATATGTACTACTTTTCTGTATTCCTCCTCGGACTTGTTCTCTCTGTTGGTTATCCTTATGATTTCATCTGCCAAATTCAAAAGAGTTGAACCTTCGGATAACTCGTATTCCGAACAGCAAAGAGCGTCATTTCTTAACCATTCTGCATGGGATGCGATCTTTTCCTCTGTTTTTTCTATTGAACCTCTTGAAAGATGATTAAAATACTCATCGATCCTCAATGACATAAATTTCCTCACTATTTCATTGCTGTCCATTGAATTTTTCATTGCCATAAACAGCCTATAAAGCAATCTGTCTCGGAGCTTTTCGCGTTCTCCTCGTTCGTACCTTTGGTATGCATAGCTGTCAGGCAGATAATGAAGAAGAAAAAGCACGTCTCCATAGCTGACATACGCTCTGTTTTTTAAGCTGACTGAGTTTATTTTTTCCCAAAACTCATCCGGATCGTCAAAATTGAGGGCATAAAACGGCAGCGTCAGCATATCCGAAAATATCTTTTCAAGCCTTGTTATTTCCATATTATTCATAATAATTCTCCCTTCATTTTAAGCGCTGTAATCACAATTATCATCGATTTCGTAAATTTCTGCTTCGCGATCCCCGCAGGGCTGATACTTTTCAACTATACTGTCAATATCAAAGAATTCGGGATATGCCTCCTTGAAATACTTTATCATAAAATCAAGGAGAAGTCCATAGCTGTCCCGCATACCTTTTTCATAGTCGCTGATCGTCATGGCAGGTAGCCATGCTTTACCGTGAAAGCTCTCCAGCTCCTTGAAAAATTCAGATATCCTTGTATTTTCATTAATAACAATACCTGTAGCACGTTTTAAGTCTGCTCTGAATTTGCGATAGAGCTTGCCGCAGCCTTTTTCGCCGTATCCTATTTTTTTTTCAAGATGTTCAAGGTAGCCCTTTACCGTAACAGCCATGAAAAGCTGGACCGTTCCTATAGTGTATGAGGCTGATTTCAGTAAATGTCTTATGTCCGATGTAAGACGTATCATATATATCTCACGTTGTTCATCACTGCAATCGCCAAGGTCTTCCTCATTTCGTATGTTATCTATCATACAAAGAGTTTCCGCATAGGTTACATTATGTCTGTTCTTTTTTATCTCAACCTCGTAACCTTCCATTAAAACCTGATTCCATTCCAACAGATTCTCTTTCAAATTACAGTGAAAATCATCAGCCTTCATATTTATAAGCTTTGTGAAAATCCGGCTTATCTTATCAGGATCGTCAATATATCCTTTCATAGACGCTTCAATTGCTTTTTCCAAGCTCATTCCCATACTTTCATCTCCTTTTGCAGCATTCCGCCTGATATCCATTATTGTTGATTATCGGTGATCATCCCCGTAATATCCTGCTGTGATCACGGTCACAATGTGAAGCTCACATCAATGAATGGTCATTGTCCCCGAAGCATCCTGACACGGCTTCGGTCGTGCTTTTTTGACTTATTCTTTTTTCAAGGTTCTGTATTAATTATACGCCCATTTATTTTTATCCGTAAATTTTGCGGACAAAAAAGGTTATAGTAATGGCGTTAACCAATACTATAACCTTTAATTTTACTGCTGAAGTTATAACACACTTTTTTATATTTGTCAATACTTTTTTTCTTTTTTCTGCATTTCCTCTTTTTCCTTGATTTTGGCATTGATTTTGTTTTCGTAATCAGTTTCCCATGCTGCTTTTACAATTTCAGCGTTGGCTATTTTGCTGATAAAGAACAGATTAAAGTCATTATCTATTTTCTGCGGAAGCTCATCATCATTTTCGCATGGATAATTTTTATATACTTCATTCTCCGAAGCAAAGCCTATAAAAAAATCAAATGCTTTTTTTACGGAACGGAAGATTTTTTCAACAGACATTTCCAGCGGCATTCTGTCCATTCCATTATATGAGTCCATAATATCAAGCATAAAGAAATTCACTACACATACCAGACATACATCATCTTTTTTTCGATAGGTATATCCACAGGTTTCTTCGTGAAATCTGTTGCAGCCGATTATGTAAATACCCGCTCCCGTCCTGCTGTCAATATAAAGCGGTACAAAGCCATCTTTTCTGCGATCCCTTATCATTACTTTATAAAGCCTTTCGCACTTTTCGATGTATTCTTCATCAAGTGTCCCGAGGTCTGCGGCTGTGCTTTCCTGTATGCCCTCATCCTTATATCGGCTGAAATGGTACAGCATATCAAATTCGTCGTTATAGCCGTCCTCTTTCATATGTTTATTTGCAAGCTTTACGCTCTCACTATGCTCTGCATTTTTGTTGGTGCGGTAACCGAGGTTGTAGAAAAAATCGCTTACACATCCCATAAGAAAACGGCGTTCAAACATTTTTTCAGCACTATCTATTTCTGCTTCTCCGCCTATGCTTTCATATTTTGCAGGAACAACAAGCCTGCCCGTTGCCTTGTCAGTCTTGCCTATAAGCTCTTTAAAAATATCCGTGTACTCCCGCTCGTTTATAATTCCATTTACGGCAAACGCCACATACGCACCCTTAAGCATAATATATTTATCACGCTTTTTTTGCTTGGTATATTGAAATAAAGACTCCCTGTCCTGTCCGATAACCTCTGCGCGATAGTCCTTTTTCTTTTTAAGATAGCCGTAAATAAAGCTTTTTTCCCTGTCTTTTTCTTCAAGGGAAATATAATCTTCCCATAATGAACGAAAAAAATCATCCTTATTCCTTATCATTTCCTGCCACCCCCTTTATGCTCTGTCTTACCGCCATGCAAAGCTTTTCTACCCTGTGGTCTGTTGCCGCAGCATTCCTGTTATCGGACAATGCCGACATATCATGATTATACAGAAAATAATCCACCATAAATTTGATATATTCAAACAGATGATATTTATAAGCTGTATTCATCTCAAAAAAAAGCTCACGATACCGCAGATATTTTTCAGCGAATTTTTTGGGAGAAATCACTGTGCCGCACCATTCAGCGTTAAGCTGTTCTGTTAAAGCACTCTCGTTTTTCCATGAAGCATAATGCATTCCATCCAGTTTCTTCTGCCTTGGATCCATATCTTCGTTATCCTCAATGACCCGCCTCATATACTCATCGGACTTTTCAAATTCTTCAACCTCCGCATCCCACTGATGATATTCTTCAACAGTGTCAAATCCATACCCCTGTGCCTGTTCAAGCTCCGCAGCATCATAACATCTGCCGTGATCCTCTTTTGAAAAGGTTGAAGGAATATCCTTGCCTGTCAGAAGCCGGTACGCAATGTCCGAATACCTGAAAAATCCGCCCCATTGAAATTCATTTGTAAATTGCAGATGTACGTCTGAATTATCATACCCCTGCGTATCAAATTCGTATTGCTGCACTTTTTCCCTGTCAATAAAAAGGAGATTATTCTTATGGTCGGCAATTTTTACAATGTCACCGAAGGTTGAATTTGCTCTTAATACACGTCTGCGCTCTTCATCATACTCAGCAATGCCTTGTAAAGCACAATACAGAAAGCACCTGCAGGCTTCAATAAATTCTTTATCGGTAATAACTCCGTACATCTTTGATTTAAAGACTCCGTCTGAAAGCTCATCGACGAACGCCTCCAGCCTTTTTTTCGTGATCTTGCCGTTTTCATCTGTTATAAACGGGAGAAAACTGTTTTCTCTGCCCATTATCGTATCGCAAAGTACGCTAAGCTGTTCTTCTATAAGCTCCTGCTTAGCGTCAAATCTTCTGATATCCTTTTTCATTTTCATTCCCCCTTTACATTTATTATATCGGCTCTATATTTCATATATATAAGAATATTATGGACGCAGAGTTAAATCATCCGTAAATTTTGCGGAATCAAATCGTCTTATTTTTCGTTCTTGCCTACACTTTGATTAAAGATTAGGAATCCGCTGATAAAAGCGCAGCGTTCGTTTCGCCGTTTTGAAAAATGTACGAGCTTCCGTCTATGAGGACATTCTGAAAAACAGCAGAAACGTATTGATCAGCGATTTTTAGCCAATAACTGCCCTTCGGGCAGTTATTGAGTACGCACTATTTATCTACAACCACGCATTTCCCCCCATTCAGGTATGGAATGAGTATTTGTTATCATCCATAAAACAGGTATATTCATTGCCGCTTCTTCCGGTGGAAAATCGCCCTTTCCATCAGTAAACACAACTATACTTAACAGAGGATCATTCATCATTCTGTTTTTCACATATTCAAAAATACAATTAAAATCCGTCGCACAACCGCTAACAGGCTTGATATTTTCTAAGTCGCTGATACTGCCAAAGCTTGCAGAGCGATATACCTTGGTATCAAAAAATGAAAGTACACCCTCGAGAGCATTGCCGAACTGATGCAATGCTGAACATAATTCCAAATACTCGACAGACAGTATTTCATCGCCTACAGATATTGAGGTGTCAACCATAAAAAGAATATTTTTCGTCTTTTCTCCTTGGACATTGAAATCGGGAAGAAAAAACTCCCCGTCATAAAAAACGGCTGTCGGGCGGAGTGAAGGAATAATCACAAAGCTCTTCACGGACAAATGTATTTAAAAGCGTCTGCCAATCAGGCTTTCTTTTGCGTAATTTTTTCCTCGGATTTCTCGGCTGTATCCGCTGTTTCGTCAAGCTCATCACCGAAATCCTCTGCGGCCTCCTCCGCTTCGTCAAAGCTATTTCTGGCTTCTTCGAAACACACAACCATACACCTTCAGTATTTTTCTTTATACACGCTAAAGCAAAGCTTAATCCTAATACATTTACTCCATAAGCTATATAATTCAGCCCTAATTCTGCTCCATTATTAACGTAAAACAAAGGCAAGTGGCACAACCACCAAACAACACCAACTATAATTGTTGACACAGAATACGAATATTTCTTCTCCAATTCCGGTTGAAAAATATACCTCCATCCAGCTTCCTCTAATCCACCAGCAATTATCATCATAGGTATCATAACAATAATCATATACAATGGTGTTCCTTTTTCATATCCTGAAACCAAACACTGTGTCAGAATATATGCTACAGCAAAAACAACTACCGTCAAGTACGAGCTTACACTATGCTTAAAATCAAAAACATTCTTCATTCATTCTTTAAAACTATTAACATTCCCATGCTTTCTTAACACAACATATGAAGCAATCGTCGGTGACCACCCGCCCAATAAATACGGCAAATATAGCAGATAATTATCTTCTATATTTATACCTGATACACTGCACCATAGAAATATTCCCCAACATACTATCATAATAAAAAAAGTGTAAAGCAAAAAATCCTTAGCTAACTTACTAATTACTATCCTTTCACAAATTCAAATTTATCAAGCAGATAAACTACAAATTGTACCACACATTCCCGCTTTTTTCAACCACTTTTAAAAAAACAATAAGCATTCAATTTTCCCTCACCAAAATCGAACGATTGATGTATAACTAAATCAGAACTCCACATACTATTGAAAGCAGGAGATGCATTTTTATGTCAGTTACAGCAACCGAATTATAGCTCCCCTCGGCTTCATCAAGCTCATAATTGTCGAGGAATATGTTTGCTATTTCGCTCGCTTCATCATATTTTCTCTCATTGATAAGTTTCTTGACTTTTTTATTCATTTTACAGTTTTACTCTTCATTCTACTTGCTTCTATAATACCGCGGATGTAATTCAAAATTTTCTTTATTATCCGTTATAGCTTAGGCAAGATGTCCTATCTACACTGCACACTGCGTAACATAATCATTTAACATTGGCACTAAACAATTGTAAATATCATCTTCCGTATAATTCATAGGATCCGGCACATATCTGCTTTACAGTTATTTTTTTATCATTACATTACCTCATACCTTAATACTTATATAATAACGCAATCTCTCACAGTGGCGGCAAAAACAGACATCGATCAGGGAGTACAGCACAAATCATGCTTTACAAGGTTTTAAGCCAATAGCGATCCTTCGGGCAGTTATTGGGTACGCACTACTTATTAAATTATACCACACCCTTTCTGGAAATTCAATCAAATATCATTTTCTCCTCCCGACAAGCATATAAATGGTTACAACAAACATTTGCATTGGAGTGAGAAATAATGAAATTTGCGTCAAAAGCTGATTCGGAAGAGCGCGCTGTGATATTGGCTGAATATATTATCGAAAACAACGCAACAGTCCGTGCCGCAGCAAAAAAATTCGGGATCTCCAAATCCACCGTACATAAAGACCTTACCGAAAAGCTCCCGATAACCTCGCCTCAGCTATATCCCGAGGTCAAGAAAATAATGGAGAAAAATAAGCAGGAACGTCATATCAGAGGAGGCTTGGCAACTAAGCATAAATATGAAGAATTGCATAAAAAATAAAAAAATTGCTGAACCGATTTTTTCGATTCAGCAATTCTTTTATTCATTATCATTTTTCAATTGTGCAAGTACATCTATCAGCTTTTTCGGTATCGGAACACCGAGCTTTGCCCCGTTTTCAAGCAGGCTTATGCTCTCGTTTGCAATGTAAAATATCACCGCAACGCTCCTGAGAGCATTTCCTTCACCGATAACACTCACATCAACAACATTCGCAACCGCAACCGTCAGCAGCATTATAAGCTTTTTCGCAATTCCCCTCGCACCGGCTGCCGAGCTTAATTTTTTCTCGATCACTGCTGCAATTATCCCTGTTATATAGTCAATTATCATAAGAGCAATGAGTGCCGCCATCATTCCGTCAAAGCTGCCAAAAAGATAACCGAACAGCGAGCATACAGCCGCCGCTGCTCCCCTTACAAAATCATTCAATATCTCACCCTATCCTTTCACAATATTTTCCGCTTATATTTATCCACCCGATCCCGCTTTTGAGCCAACCCCATTCAGAGCTTCCGACCTTTTTTGTTTCAACTATTGTGAACATTCCACCATCACGAATAACCCCGACAACAGGACTGTTCAAGCCTGCATTCTTCCGCACATTCAAATCCCTGTCAATGATTTTCACCTTAAACGGCACGTCCGACTGCTCTTGCTCTGTCGTTTCGCTCATTTTCTGTGAAACCATAGCCTTAAAGCCTGCCCAGCGTGCATTTGCAACGGCTTCACTCTGATATTTTGTCGGAACATACCACAACGGGCATTGCTTGCCTGTAACATCATAATGCCGTATCAAGTCATCTGTTGTAAGCTTGTACTTTTTCAGTAGATACGCACATAATTCAGCGGCTGAATTTGTTGTTTCGTCCGTGAATTTGCCCGAAGCGTCAGGGTGACAGCATTCTATTGATATGCTGTATGTATTCGCCGAATTTGAGCAATATGCGACCTCATTTTCGGGAACGCAAAGCAGAATTTCACCGTCAAGACCGACAATATAATTCGATGAAACATATCTGCCGCCGTTTTTCTGATTTTCAAAGTAGTTACGGTTAGCTATTGCCGTTGTGTTCGGGTTGCCGATATAGTGAAGCACGATTTTTTTCACGTTTTTCAAAGCAATCTGCGGACGGCTGTATTTATTTGGTGTTAAAAGCATTTCAGTTATTTTCATTTTCAGCCTCCAGCATTTTCTGAACCTCATTTCGCCATTTCGTCGGCACATCGTCAAGTTGTTTTTTTCCAGCCTTGATAAGCTTGCAATAAACCTTAGCCATTCATTACCACCTCCGCAAGCTCTGCGATCGCAAGAGCAAGATCTTCAAAAGTAAGCTCCGATGATTCCTCCGTTTCCTTGGACACATCTTCCTCAACATACCCCTCATTAGGAAAAAATCCACCGTCTTTGAATTTCCATTTACCCGGGTTTTCCATAACCTCATCAGGAATGCTTTCAACATCGATACCCCCGATATAACCGCCGATCGAACAGCAGGTTATTACATTGCTTTCATCAATTGTTATCTGATTTACCATAAATATTCCCCCTTATATTTCGCCGAATGCGACCCAATGAACAATATAGGGGCTACTCGTTGCAACGGAACTCGCATTAGTTGCCCAAGCTCGGATATGTGCATCCGTTTTACTCAAATTATCGAAAGCAGCCGATACAGTTCTGTAGGTGCTGTCATACCCTGTATCTTTTACCGATAATAAAAGTGTTGGAGTGGATTTGAAGGCAACAGGGAATGTCATTGTGACGCCCTTATATGAAGGAGAAGAAGTTGTACTCGGCATTGTAATAGTGCCGCTCTGAACGTAATATGGCATCTGAAAAGCATTTTTTCCCGAGGGTATGTCACCCTGCGTAAGATCGATATTACCATTGACAGGCGACGTTTTGTTAATGGTCTTGACCGCAATAAGAGAATCCCAGGCAGAAATGACCTTATCAGCGTCGTTTTTGCACGCCCCCTTAAGCAGCTCCCATTGTGCGTCGTATTGAGCGAACAGATCTGCGGTACTGATATGATCTACCGCACTTGTAACAAAGCCGCAGACATCGTCAAAGCCTCTTTTATCCGTAATATCAGACTGCGTCAGCTTTACACAGTTCGCCGTCACATAAATATACGCAAGCACGATGTCATGATAACGCTCATTTCTTGTGAGCTGCGGCTCCGATGGTGTTTCTGCGGCAATTCCCTCTATAACCGCAGGATAAACCATTCTTTTTTCATAATCACATCGTATAGCAATAGCGTCGATTCTGTCATAAGCAGTGTCTGAATCGCTTATTTCAAGCGTCTTTTCACTGCTTGTCCTGTACCAATGCCCCTTAATATATGCCGTTCCCGAATTGATACTTATTTTCATATCCTTATCAGCCCGAACCATGAGCGATGAAGAATCCTTTCCTAAAACTCCGTCCGTGAAAAAATCACCGAAAAACGAGCTGAAATCATCAGCAGAATATCTTCTGTCATGATTTTTTGAAGCAAAAAAACCATATTCATTTGCCATTGATCCTATTCCTCCCCTTCATTATTTCCAAATGCTATCAACATTTCAAATACGCCGTTTTCATATTTTTCGCATATTTTTGTTATCCGCCTTACAGATTTTTCACCATTCTCATCGGGATATATCGAAATCCTGTCGCCAACATCAAGCTTGCCGCCTATGAAGGCCTCTCTTATTCCATTTCCCGTTAAAGCGGAAATAACCTCCTCTGCAGGCGAATATCTCGAAATAAATAACGCTTCAGCCGCCGCCTTGGTTCGTTGATAATCGATCTCCTCCGAGTAAATTATACAGCCATCTCCGAGCGTAAAATTGTAGTATGTAACAGGCTGTACCTCATAAGCCGCTTCGCTCCTTGAATATCCCGAAGCGTCACCGAAATAGCTGCTCCATTTATCATAAATAAGCTCGCCCGAGCTGTTATATTTTTCATCACTGTAAATAAAAGCACTGTTCACCGAGGTGTTTTCACTGTATGAATATGTGCGTTTTTTCAGTGTGTCATAATTTTCCGAAAGCAGCACAGGCAGTTCATCTCCCGATGAAATACTCCTGTCAAGAGCATATCTTCCGAAAATTCTTATCCTTGCCCCCTCGTCATTATGAACTATCTCCGAGCAGATCCTGAAATCCTGCGAAATAACTGCTGAAATCGCCCTTGAAAGGCTCTTGTTTTTATATGGAGCCGTGACCTTAAAAGTACAATCCACAGCCTTGTCAATATAGGTATTCGGAAACACCCTCTTTTCAAGAGCATTTTCCCCGCAGTTTTTTTCAACTATCGTAAGGAAGCTGTCGCCCGATGAATAAACGGAAAGCACACGTCTTGACAACAATCCTGCAAAGGAAACCGCCGATACTGTGAAGCTGCCTCCCGCCGATATTTTTATCCCTGTTATGATCCCCGAAAAGCTCCCTTCTATCTCGATAACTCTGCCCTGTTTAATGAGTGCGGAATTTATCTCGCAGGACGGAAAAACAGCCTCCAGCCTGTCACCGCCGCACATAAGCCTCTCCGTATTGGTTTTTGTTATCCTGTCGGTAAGCCCGAGCATGGAAAGGTACTCTCCGTCATTTGTTTCATAAAAATAAACGTCCATCAGAAGCCCTCCGAATATTCCTTCAGTGTAATATATGCCGAGGCTCTCATAGCGGTCGGGAGGGTGTTTACGCTGATCCTTGTACCTCCCTGTGCTATCTTGAAAAATTCCGAACCCCATACTATCCTGTGCGTGATATTTTCCATTTTTCCCTCATCGTAAACGCTTGAAAGAAATATCCCCTTTTTCCCGTCAAAGCAGCGGAAAATAATAATATCCCCGGCGGAAAAATCGCCCCTGACCCCGACAAATTCCTTTGTGAAAGCGTTTATAACCATCACCTCTGAGGTATCTCCGAGAATTTCAGCCGTTATGATACAGCCTGCATTGAAGCTTCCGCTGTTCTGTACGAATGCTGAATTGCCTATGAGTATTTCCGAAAGCTCCGTTTCTTCCTTTTCCGAAAGCTCCCAATCGTCAAATTCCCATTTTCCTGTTGAACCGCATATCTGAACGTAAACATCTGTACTGCCTGTGTTTTCAAAATACGGATTTGGACATATAAAAACAATATCCGCATAATTCGTGCCGCTTATTATGTCGGCCTCAACGCTTTTTACACAGCAGTCTATGCCGAGCCTGCCGCCGCTCCCCAATATTTCAAGTCTGCCAAGTCCCGAAATACTTGTTATCCCGATAAGCATTGCTTGATTTTTTTCAAAATCTCCGCATATTACAATCCTTAATTTTATGCTTCTTGTACCTCTGCTTTCGGAAATTTCATCGATTTCCTCATGAATGCTTATCTCCTTTTCAGGGCAGATCCCGCTTATGCCGACTGCGCGCACAGCACCGCTTGAAAAATCGATTTTATCACCCGATGCCGAGCTGTATATTATCTTCATTATTCACCCACCCTTTCAAGAATATAATCCACCTCGATTATAAGGGAAACGATCTCCATTCCATTTTCAGAGCAGCTCTCCATTGAAGGACGTTCAGCAACGCAAATCCTTACAAGCTCATCATCTGCGGCAATGCTCCCGATACCCTGACACAGCTTTTCCGCCGATGAAAAAAGCCTGCTTGGTATCTCTCCCTTAAGCTTGCATTTTATTTTCATTTTTCTAAGCTCTCCGCCGTCAAGAAAAGCCGCCGTAAGGCTGTCGTCAGTCGGATAAAAAGCCGTTCCACCCTCCGCAGCGAGCCTTACAACAGCGTCCTTTTCACAGGCAGAGCATATTTTTCTTATGATTTTTTCCGCAGCATTGCTCATGACCCTATCTCCTCAAGAGTTATCTCAATATGATGCGGCGAGGTACTTCCATAAATAATTTCGATCCCGCTTACAGTGAAGCTTTTTCCACCCCAGACTACCCTCTGACCTATGGAAAATCCCATACCTGACGGAAGACTGTTTTTGCAATCATAAATCATCAATGCCGAGCCTGAACCCTTGTCGTTGAAGCCCTTTACACCGTCACGATTTATCTTTGCCGAATAATCAATACGAATGAAGCTAAGCTCTGTCGGCTCATTTTCTTCATCATCAAAAAAACCGCCCCTTTTTTTGTCGTAAAGCTTTGCCCTGTGAATAAGCAAATATCTTGGAATACATCTCATTTTATTTCACCTCAATTCTCCTTGATAAAAGTCCTGCCGCTTCGAGATAACCCATCGCCGCTGAAGAATATCCCCCCGATGATACGTTTTGCACTGCCGATGAAGAACCATAGCTGTATGAAAAGCTGCCAAGAGTACAAGAAACAGGCTCTGTTTCGTCCGATGAATCAACACTGCCGTTCTCACGGATATATTCTGCCTGTGAAAATACAGCCTTTTCCACAAGCGTCTTTTCCGTTTCGCTTAAATTCTCATATCCCCTGAAAATTATTTTACAGCCTGTCAGTATGTCTATCACTTCTTCCGCCTCACCTATGAGAGTTAAAACTTCTTCCTCACCCATTTCAGGATTTTTCTCCATATATTTTTTTATATCACAATAAGCCGTAGTTATCACCTCCTTTCATATGAAATATCTTTTTTTACGATTCTGTTCTCTTTACATAAACCGTTTCAGGCTTTGAAATATGCACCGCATAAACCTTTCTGCCCTGAACAGCCGCCGCACCGATATGAACACCATCAGCAATAGGATTTACCGCAACAGGCACAGCCCATTCGCATACACGGTGGCACCAGTTCGGGTGACCGCAGATAAATTCGGTCGTTGTCTTTTTGCCCGAAACAGCCTCCGTATTTTCAAACATAAGATTGTTCGATTCAAAAACATTGAATCCCGCAATTTTACCCACACAGCCTGCCTTAACAAGCTCCTGCGAGATATTTCCGCCCCTGATGAACTTATCGTCCTGCATAATCACCTCCATAAATTCGGGCGAAGCAATAAGCCATCTATTTGAAGCAGGAACGCCCCTTCTTGAAAGATAGGTCCTTGCCTTTGCAATAGTGCTGTAAGCGTTTGACGCAGTGCAGGCTGTCTTGACATCGCATATCTTAACACCCTCTGTTCCCTCAAGCGCCGCAATGGACTTTTTATCCATCGAAAGACCAAGCGTATAGCCCGCCGACGCAAGTCGCTCCGCAACAACATCATCGGGAAGAGATGCAGCATCGTAGCCGTCAATAAGCTCATTTACAGCCTCATCATTTGACATAAGAAGCGTGTGATAAGAGGTCGCACCCGATGAAAGAGCCGCACCCTTCGCTTTGTCATAGCTCTTTACCTCAACCTCCGTGTCACGCACGGGAATAACGACTGCACCGCCTGTGCCATTGCCCTCATGTACCGTGCTGAAAATGTAATTATCCTGTGTAACAAGTGTAGCTCTGAGCTTAGCGTCAACGAGCTGTGAATAACGATTAGTAATAAGATCTGCCATAATTTTTTCCTCCTGAAATTATCCTTTTATTTTTTATTTTCTTATATTTTGCAATCGGGATTTGCCATAAAAAACGCTTCTTCAACTCCCGATAAAGGAGCCTCTTCAATACATTCAATATGGATCCCCGTGGTTACATCCGGATGTGTGTTTTTTGCAGGTCTAAAAAACGGATAGCGTTCGAGAACCTCGGCTATAGCCGCTTGCCTGTCAGGATTTCCCATCGCTGAAGCCGCAGCGATCACGACCGCACAGCTTTCCTCGGGAACGCCATTCTGTATGCAGAACAGCTTGTCCTCCAGTATTTTTTCACGCTCCGTAGGTTCTGCACCATCTTCCTTTTCCACTGCCTCCGTAACGCTGACCTGCTCATCTTCAATTAGCTTTTCTTCCATATTAGTTTCCTCCCTCTGCGCATATTCTTTCATATTCCCTTAGTGCCTCGTCATAGCTGCATCTTGACAGCTCCATAATAGCCGTAAGCTTTGATTTCAAGCCATTCTGCACTAATCTGACATTGTTTTGGATAAGCGTGTTTTCATCGGTGATAATGCCGTCCTGCCATAAAATATCCGCAGAAAAATCACCTTTTTCAAGCTTGCCGAGATAAACTCCCAGCATAGCAATTTCACGCATTAGCTCTCTCAATGCCGTTCCGAGTGCGTTCTGATGCGACTTCATCGTGATCGCCGTCCTGCTGTCACGGGAAATTATCTCCGTAGCCGTCCTGACCCCCTCATTCACATCAAAGGAAAATGTTCCCGAGGATAGCCCCGTCTGAAAACAAAGTATGTTCAGCAGAGCGTTTATCGCTTTGATATGCTCGTCAACACGAAGCTCAACAGTGTTGTCGGTTATTTTCAATTCGCTTTCCTCATCGCATTTAAGCGCAACATAAGCCTCATCGTCTGCGTCAAAATATTGCCGCTGTTCGCCCGTTGCAATATCAACAACCGTCTGAACGCATGAAGACGGCACGATTATTCTTTTCTTTCCAAGAATAAATTCCCGTGAAAAGCTGTCAAAAGCAACGTCCAATGCCCGTAAAGTGTCAACAGCATTTGCAAAAACCGAAATCCCCAGCGGAAGCGTCGGAAAAAGATTGTTCGCACCGCTGACCTTGAAAACCGAAAACAAATTTCCGTCTGCTCCGCCGTAATATACCTTTGGCGAAAGCTCTGGATAAATCTCCGAAAGTCTGCATTCCTTACCATAGCTCCCAGTTGAAATATCACCCTTTGATAAGTAAAGCTTATGCTCCGAAAAGGCAATTCCTCCTTCGCTGCCCCTCTTTTCGAGCAAGGTGTAACGGGTTCCGTCCTTTACAGCATGACTCCTGAAGCAGGCTGAATATATGCTGTTTTCGTCCCATTCAACAGGCAGGAAATTACCGCCGAGAACACAATCTATCCCGATTTTGCCCCTGTTTATGTAAGGACGGAATACGCAGCCGCCCATCGCAAAAGCATAAGGCAGCTTTTCCGAAAGTATATCAAAAAATCTGCTCTCCTTAAGAACGCTCTCAACATATTCACCGACCCTCTCGTCAGCAAATACAATTTTCGGACCTTCCGCCATAACTCCGCAGGCTAACCTGTCGCAAAGCACCTTTGCCGTGCCGAGCATATTCATTCTCCTGCTTCCGCTGCGGTATAAGCCTGATTTTTTTACATTTTTCCAGTCTGGCTCACCTCCGTAAATTCTTCTCCAACAGTCAGCCGCAGAATAATAGCTTCTTAAAGCCGCACCACTGCTCCCCGAAAAGAGCTTTTTTATCTCCTCTGTTTCATTCATCATATCCCTCCGTTTTCAATAAAGCCTTTCATCAGCGTTTCAGTTGAATACTCCTGTGCGTCAAGGCTGTCAATGTTCACGCTGCCGTTGTCAAGACGGATCCCGCTACCATCATCCGCCCATACAGCCTCCGAAAATGCCTCGATAGTATGCCTGCAATTCTGCATAACAGAATATTTGCCCCTGCCCATAAGTCCGCAGTAAAAGCGTATTCTGTCACATATTTTTCCCTTTCGTGCATTTTTCACCGCTATCGGCAGACGCCGCCTTGCACATTCAGCCGCAATTCCTCTTATAAGCACCTGCTCCGCGCTGTCGCAGAAAATTTCCGCAATGTGATATTTTTTCAGCCAGTCCTCCAGCCTGTCGCATACGCATTGTTCAAGCTCGAAGGGTGAAAGCTCCGCCTTTGAATACCATTCGTCAAGCGTAACAATGCCCTTGTAGCCCCTTCTTACCCCTGTAAGATTCATAGCGTGAGCAGAACCATTGCCGCCGAAGTCAAGTCCTACCGTACAAAAGCCGATATCCTCCGGAATTTTGTCAAGCGTGAATTTTTCGGGCTTATCAGCAAAGGAACGGTAAATGATCCCCTCCGAGGCTCGCCATAAGCCAAGAATAAACCTGTCGTAATAAACAGTACCCGAATATTCAAGCTTTAAATTTCTTACAAAATTCTCCGTCAGAAAAGCGTTGTCATCGATCGTAAAACGCATACTGAAAATATCAGCCTTGCTCTGTAAAAAGCTGTGAAACCAGTGTGACGGCGAATCAGGATTGCAGGTGCCGTCAAAGCAGGCGTTCGGCTTATCAAGGCGTGATTTGAGCATCTGAAAAACAGGTTCCGACCACGTTGTTATCTCGTCACCATAGCAGTAAACCGCACCCGACCCCTGAAGTCTGGAAACCTGTATTGCCTTGTCAGCCCCGATAGCATAGCATTCTCTCCCGAACAGCGTTATCTTTCCCGAAGCTGACATATTTCCAACAAGTCTGTTTCCCCATATCCGCCGCATAGGTTCAATGATGTTTCGTTCAAGAGTGCCCTGCGTATTTCCTATCAGCAGTATCAGTCCCTCGGGCGCATGACGTATTCTGTAAGGTATCCTGTAATAATCAAGATATGTCTTGCCCGAACGCGTCGCACCGTAGGAAATGTTCCACCTGTGGAATTCGTTGACCGTATGCTCCCACACATAACGCTGTTTTTCGGTAAAAATAGTATCAGCCCCCTTTCATTGATCTGTCCAACGCTTCAAGCACCTCGTCAAGCCGGCCGAGAGTATCATCACTGCCCCCGTCGTCACACCATGACGGAAAATTCCCCTCAAGAAAATATTTTGCCCCCGAGGACTGACCCTTGTCGAATAAACGCTCCTCCGCATAATTTTCAATGCGAAGCAGTGCCGACCTTATCGCCGATTCCGCATAAGGCTTTCCCTTGTAGGATAAAAGCTCCTCTCTCGACCCGAAGCCAAGAGCGATCGCCAACCCCGAAACCGTCAGCGGACTTTCGGGAACAGCATAAACAGGAACTCCGTTTTTGTCGAATACAGGCGAACATTCATCGTCCAAAGCCTGGATCCCTTCGCAGGAACGGAAATATCTCTCTATCCTGCCCCTTATGTCCTCTGCCCCCTTGAATACAGGTCTGCTTTTTCTGTCCATTTTTTATCACCTCGCTTTCTGTGCTTTTATCTTAGCATAAACCCATACTAACATACAATCACATCTTTTTATTGCTTTTTGCACAATAAAAAGCCTTTTTTTCATCTCAAAAAATCGTTTTTTTGTATATATTAAACAAACCATCCCGATTCCACCATTTTTCAGGCAAATCGGGATGATTTACAATAATAT
>CAZUDC010000012.1:0-19196 GCA_964619105.1 uncultured Ruminococcus sp. | reverse complement strand
CGGGACTTGAACCCACGGCCTCTACCACCCCAAGGTAGCGCGCTACCAATCTGCGCCACACCCCGACGACTTTATTATTATACATCATTTGCCCATATTTGTCAAGCGTTTTTTGGAAAAAACTTTGTTTTCTTACAAATATTTTTTGCAGAACTATTTAAGGTAATACCGCACAAAGCCGTTAGTCGTTCTTTATGCGGTGTTGCCTTAATACCGATCTTTAATCAAAGTGTAGACAAAAAATCTTGCACCTTCCCGCCCACAGTGGCGGCAAAAACAGTCATCGATCAGGGAGTAATACCAAACACCAATAAAATGCAAAAAAAGTCTGTGCAAAAATCCATTTATCCAAGCTTGTCGGCTTGATTTTTTCTAAATTTTAAATGGTGTTTAGTATAAATAACTGCTCTTCGGGAAGTTATTGAGTACGCACTATTTACAGCTGAAAAAACCTCCGCACTTTTTCTGTGCGAAGGTTTTTCGTTGGGTTTAACCCTCATATTCAACAATTTTTACCGATTCCATCTGAACCTGTGTAAGTGGCTTATCGTTGCCGTCGGTTTCAACGTTTCCAAGCTCACGAACTATATCAAGTCCCTCAAAAACCTGTCCGAAAACGGTATAACCTCCGTCGAGGAATGGCGTGCCGCCCTTTTCATTATACATTTCAACAACATCCTGCGGCCATGAATACTGGCTTGGATCATATTGCATAAGCTCCTCGCAGGTATTCTGGAGATATCCCTCGGGAGTATTTACGATATAGAACTGACTTCCGTTTGTCGATGTCGCACCGCTGTTTGCATATGCTACTGCACCGCTGAAATGATACAGTCCCTCGGAGATACCGCCATCAAACTTATCTCCCCAGATGCTCTTGCCGCCTGTGCCGTTGCCCTTAGGGTCGCCGCCCTGTATCATAAAATCGCTTATGATACGATGGAAAATAAGCTCGTCATAATAACCCATATCTGCAAGACCGATGAAATTCTCAACGCCCTTTTCTGCCTGTTCGGGGAAGAGCTTTATTTTTATTTCGCCATAGTCCTTGACTGTAATAACGGCAATTTTCTCACCGATCTCAGGCATTTCAAAATTATGGATAACAGAAGCCTGCGCATTTGCCTCTGCCAGAGCCTTATCATTTTCAATTATTGCGTTTACAAGCTCATTATCGTCACCGACAGTGCTTGTACCCTTACAGCCGCTAAAAAGCAAAGCTGCACTCATAATAACCGCCATAATAGAAGCTGTTTTTTTTAACATTTTTAATTTCCTCTTTTCTTTTACATAAATATTGCATTGACTGTCAGATCGCTCTGAACGTCTGTAAAGATGTTATCCCAGCCGACAAAGATCCTGCCAAGGCTGTCCGTTGTGGGATTTACCGGAACGGAAGCTGTTTCGCCTTTTTTGACCTTTACAGGGTAGCTTACACCATCAACGACGAAGGTTACGGTATATTCAGTCACTGCGAATAAGGCTGTGATAGTCGTATCTGATGTGATATTGACAAGTGATTTATCCCAGCCGATGAACTCATTGCCATTTTCATCAACAGTCGGAGTAACTGGAGCAATTGCGTCTGTGCCTGCTTCAACGATCACAGGATAAGGGATACCGCCGATCATAAACGTCACAGTATACTGTGCGGAGGCTTGTGACTGGAGTATAGCTGTTATTGTGATATCCGAATAAATTGCAGAATAATCCTTATCCCAGCCCATAAAGGTATAACCCTCGATATTTACAGTTGGCGGAAGCGGTGCGGCTTCACCGTCCTTCACAGTTATAGTAGTCTGACGTTCGCCGATAACGATCGTTACATTATGGTAAAGCTCACTCTCGTCAGCGTCCTCAAAGATAGCTGTTATCGTTGTATCCTCTGTGATAGAGCTGTAATCCTTATCCCAGCCGACAAAAACCTTGCCGTCCATTTCAGCAATAGGCATATCGGGAGCTGCCCCATGCTCTACCTCCTGGATAATTTCGTCATCACCGATAACAATCGTAACAGTATGAGTTGAACCCTCTTCGATATCTGTTGGCTCTTCAATAATATCATTATTATCCTCGGTAACCAGTGCCTGCGTTGTTGTCTGCGGAGGAGCGGTTGTCGTCTGCGGTGCAGCTGTCGTCGTCTGTGCAGGAGAATTATTTGGAAGTGTTATTTCGTGATTAGGTTCATCTGTAACAAGACCTGTATCGGATGTTTCGATAGGCTCAGCAGTCTGGATAGCCTCGGAGCTTGTGGTTGTTTCCGTTTCCTCAGGAGTATTTTCCGAAACTGCGGATAAAGCATTTTTAAGCTCATCAACGGAATATGGGAAACTGTCGTTAAGCTGACATATTGTAATAAGCTCCTTTAATTCCTTTGCCGAAAGCTCACTAAGTGAAAATTCTATGTTAAGATATGAGAAAACAGGGCCGAGATCGTTTGTAGTAACACGTCCTGCAAGCTTTTCCGCAAGAAATTCAGGAGAATTTACTTCATTTCCCTGAACGTCATAAAGCTGGATCCTTGCATTTCCCATAAAGGAATAAACATCTGTATATGAGCTGAATTCTTCTGTCAGCCATGCAACCCTGCTGACAGTACCTGTCGGATAGACCTTAGCGTCCGCAGTACGGATATTTATCTGCGATTTTTCCAATTCTGTGAAATTGCATATAACAGAACCCCTGCTAAGGAGAAGCTCGCCGCCGTTTTTGCTCTTTGGCTCTGCGGTAATAACGATCTGTGTATTCTCTGAGAGGGTCATATATATACCGTCTGTATTTTTCTTTGCTTTATATACAATTTTACAGCCTGCTTTTTCGCCTACAGTGATAATATCGCCTTCTTTAAGAGCTTCACCGCCCGACGTGTCAGCTTCACCCTCGCCTGAAGCGATGCTTACCGTTCCGTTAGCCTCTGTTATGTAAAGACCTGCACTGCCTGAACCGCCGAATATAACTATCATGACAACAATCACTGCGATCAGCGCAAGCGATCCCGTAATGACGGGGATAAGCGGAATATTTAGCTTTTTCATTTTTATCTTCCTTTCGCTCAATGTTCAAAATCGTTTAAATCATCTTCGCTTTGTTCCATTCTGCCGAGATCATAATCGTCAAAATAATCGTCAATATCGTAAGCGTCCCAAGGATCAGGGTCAGGATTAGGCATCTGCCACCACTTCGGTCCGGGGAAGGTCGTGTATATATGTGTTTCCATCGTTGTTCCTGCTGTTACGGACGGTTTTTTTGTTTCCATCTGCGTGGTTTCGTTTGTATCGACCGATGTAACAGCAGTTTCACGGGAGGTAATCTGACTTGTGGGTACAGAGGTTTCCTCCGTTGTTTCGATTGTTGTTTCGGTAAGTGAAGCTGTAACTGTTTCAACCGCCTGTTTACTTACTGCACGAAAAGCGGAATTAAGCTCCTCAAGGCTATACGCAATGGTTTTTTCACCGCTTATTCTTATCAGCTCTTTAAGGGTAAGCTCTTTAAGGCTATAAATATTCATATCATTATTAAGATAACCATACTGTGCAAAGCTGTCAGCGGATATCATTTCTGCGTTGGTTCGTTCTGTCAGCAGCATAGGTTCTTCTACCTTTTCGCCGTCTGCACCGTAAAGCTGGAGGACGACCTGACCGTCAAAATTCTGCACATGGGTGAGCATAACATTCTCATAACCCATATATTTATCCTCAAAGCTGAATTCCGTTCGGAAAACCGTTCCTCTCACGCTTACTGCGGCATTCGGCGTAAGAACGCGGAATTTTTCGCTTTTTTTCAGCGGCTTATTCAGCTGGCAGGTGACCGCTCCTCCTGCGATATTGACAGAAACCTCGCCTTTATCGGAAACGTTCGTATAGAAAACATATACCGCACTGTTCGGCTCGACAGAAATGAGCTTGTCCTCGTCAATTTTAACTCGGACAGAGCCGTTTTCAGCGGTATTTATAACATCGCCGCTTTGCAGGACGGTTCTTCTGTTAGCGTAGAACTGCTTTTCGCCCCGTATTATGACGACATCTCCGCTTATATCGCTTATTGTCAGTGCCCGGGTCGTTTCTGCTCCAAAGGTTATGCTCAGAACGGTAGCGCCGACTATGACTGCGATAAGGGCGGCTATAGCGATAAGTATTATTTTCAGGTTATCGTGTATAAATTCCTCTATTTTCATTTTCGGCATCACCGCCTTCCAAACAAAAGGGCGCACCTTGAACCTGTGCGCCCCTATATTTACGGAAAATTATCTGTCATTAAAAATCTGGAAAAGTGCGGAATAATCGTCAATAGCGTTGTTGGGCTTTTGCTCAGGAGCTGTCTGCTCTGCGACAGGCTCTTCGATGGGAACAGCGTCGGGATTATCCATACCTGTAAATCCTGCGGCGATAACGGTTATATTCATCTCATCCTGGAGAGTTTCATCAAATGATGTACCGAAGATCATACTTACATTAGGATCAGCCGCATCTGAAATGAGCTTTGTTGCCATATCAACATCGGAAGCAAGAATATCCTCCGACATAACGATATTTACAAGAAGTCTCGTTGCACCGCTGATAGAGGTTTCAAGAAGTGGAGAGGTGATAACTGCGTTTGCAGCCTCCTGTGCCTTATCCTTACCCGAGCCGTGACCGATAGCCATATGAGCGTAGCCTGCATTCTTCATGGTTGTTTCAACATCGGCAAAATCAAGGTTGATCATTCCCTCAACAGTGATAAGCTCTGCGATGGATTTAACGCCCGTTTTAAGGATATCATCAGCCATTGCAAAGGATTCCTTCATTGTGAGCGGCTTTTCAGAGCCGACAAGCAGCTTCTCATTCGGGATAACGATAAGGGAGTCAACGTGCTTTTTAAGCTCCTCAATGCCCTTTTCCGCCTGTATCATTTTTGCCTTCTGTTCAAAATTGAATGGCTTGGTAACAACGGCAACAGTAAGAATATCAAGCTCCTGTGC
Organism: uncultured Ruminococcus sp.; assembly: GCA_964619105.1. Taxonomy (GTDB): domain Bacteria; phylum Bacillota; class Clostridia; order Oscillospirales; family Ruminococcaceae; genus UMGS363. Next base: position 14,239 of record CAZUDC010000012.1, on the reverse strand, counting down.
TATTTCAGCAACTACGGGAGCTGCACCTGTGCCTGTACCGCCGCCCATACCTGCGGCAATAAATACCATCTGCGCACCCTTGAGTGCAGCAGCTACTTCATCCTTATTTTCCTGAGCGGAGCGTTCACCGACTTCAGGCTTATTTCCCGCACCTCTTCCTCTTGTAAGCTTTTCACCGATCTGAACCTTATGGGAAGCCTTTGAGGAATGGAGAGCTTTTGCGTCGGTATTTACGGCAATATAATCAACATCCTTGATACCTGCGACCACCATGCAATTGAGAGCATTTCCGCCGCCGCCACCGACACCGACAACCTTTATGTTGACATCGGGCTCAAACATATCATTTTCATTATCCAGAACAAATCCGCCCATGCTTAAACTTCCTCCTAATATAACTTAGCAAGCTGCTCTTGCCACGCTGAATTATGGGGGCAAGCCCCTTATTGAAATCAAACTTATGACAGTATATGAATTCGCACATTAATACAATATACATTCTATCATATTTCAAACATTATTGCAAGTGTTTTTTGAAAAAATACTTAATAATTTAAATTAATCAATTTTCGGGTGAGTTATTCAAAATGAACAACAGACGAGGTAGTTTCTTCCGTTTGCTCCGTTCCGTCAGACGGATCATTCTTTTCCGCAAGATTATTTTGGAAATTGATCTCATTCTGCTCAAGTCCTGCCTTATCTATAAAGGAAGCGCCTCCCGAAAGCATACGCAGAGTACCCTCTGTTTTTTTTCCGATCTTATCTTTAAGTATGCCCGAGGCAAGCTTTATTTTATAGTCAAGCTCGGATACAGACCCCAGCTCCACGGTTATTCTCTCATCGTAAACACAGCTGATATTGTAATGATCGGTCATATCGAAATCATTAGCAAGACCCGAAAATGCAGAGGTCGATATTGAAACAAGCTGATAAAAGATACCCGTGCGTGCTTCTGTTGAGCATTCAAAATACGAGCCTATGACAGGAAGCGGAGTGCTTCCGGTTTCTTCCTCCTTGATAGCGTCTTCTTTATCCGTTGCGGATGTTACCTCTGATGAAGCTGCGGAGGTTTCCTCGCTTTCCACCCAAAGAGCCTCCTCAGGAATGGTTCTTGCACCGTATACCACAATAGTATCGGGAAAGGGCTGCTCTGCCATTTTCAGAACCTTGCCGCCCTCGCTCAAAAGGCAGTAGCCCTCCTCATATTCAGCGCTTATCGCTTCACGACAAGGCTTAACAGTTATTTCAATGCCAGACGGAAAGCTTCTTTTCAGCTCTGCCGATTCTATGTAAATAAGCTGTGAGGTGATTTTTTCCTCCGCCCTGCTCATATTAGTGCGAATGAGGTTGCTTCCGCCTTTTATTCCCGAAGCCTCGCATATCTCCTCTGCCGAATATATCGAACTGCCCTTTACTGTGATAGTTGTTATCTTAAAGAAAACCGTCATTGAAAGCAGAAGAAAAATTACAGTGGCAATCAATGCAGCAATACCCAGATATCCGCTTTTTGAACCTCTCATTCTGTAAAAACCTCCTGTTTTCAATAAGGGACTCGCCCCGTCATTTAACGTGGCAAGGGTTGGCGAAGCCGACCTATGTTCAGCAGGAGATCGAATTCCCACTGAACAATAAATAGAAACCTCTGCCGAATTAAATGAAATTAAATTCGCAGGCAGGAATATCTTGCCTGATTTATACTCTCTGTATATCCGCTCCAACACTTTGAAGCACCTTTTCTATATCCTCATAGCCGCGGTCAATATAGCCAATCTGTGAGATCTCCGTAATTCCCTCGGCTGAAAGTGCGGCAGCTACAAGTCCTGCACCGCCTCTTAGATCGGGAGCTGTAACTTTTGCTCCGTAAAGCCTTTTTACACCTTCGACGACTGCAACTCTGCCCTCTGCACGGATATTTGCGCCCATTCTCCGGAGTTCTTCAGCGTGACGATAGCGGTTTTCAAAGATATTCTCAACAAACACGGTAGTACCCTTTGCCTTGCACACAGCAGACATAACAAAAGCCTGACAATCCGTGGGAAAGCCGGGATAAACCATTGTCCTTACCATATCAATGGAGCTTAAGGGATATTCCGAGCTGAAATATATTGAATTATCTGTCGTGCTGATGTTGCATCCAAGCTGTTCAAACACCGAAAGCACTGAATCAAGGTGTTCGGGGCAGCATTTTCTGACTATCAGCTCACCGCCTGCACAGGCTGTGCACGCAAGATAGGTTGCGGCAGCGATCCTGTCCGGCATAACTGTAAATTCACAGCCGTTTAGCTCCTTTTTGCCGTCTATGATAACGGTATCTGTTCCCGCGCCTCTGATTTCTGCGCCGCATTGATTGAGAAAATCCGCAAGGCAGACTATTTCAGGCTCACGGGCGGCATTGGTTATCTCCGTTCTGCCTTTTGCAAGCACTGCGGCAAGGATAATATTTTCCGTTGCACCGACCGACGGAAAGGAGAGCGATATTTTTGCTCCGTGAAGCTTTTTATCGGAGCGGCATATAATTTCGCCGTGGTATTTTTCGATTTTTGCCCCCATTTTCTTCAATGCGGCAATATGTATATCGATCGGCCGCTGACCTATATCACAGCCTCCTGGGAGTGAGAGCTTACAGCCGCCTGTTCTTCCAGCCAATGCTCCAAGGAAGAAAATTGAAGATCTCATTTCACGCATAAGCCTATCAGAAATTTCCGATGAGGATATATTATCCGTGTTTATACAAATTGTATTACCATTTTCAAATATAGCCGTACAGCCAAGCGAGGATAATATCCTCATTGCCGAATAAACATCGGAAAGTCGGGGGCAGTTATGAAGCACGACCTCACCCTTGCATAAAACAGCCGCAGCAAGTATAGGCAGGACGGCATTTTTCGCTCCCTGAATATTTATCTCACCGTAAAGCTTTTTGCCGCCGTTTATGATCAGCTTCTGCATAACATATCCCCTTTTCGTTGTCTTATGTGAATATATTATGCAAAAAGAGAAAATGTGTTAATTTTTCATCAGCTCGTCCAACGCCTTGAAAACTCTCTCGGGAGTATCTGAAACGTAAAGCGAAGCCGCACGCTGTGCAAATCGGTTAAGACGCTCCTTGTCACGGTAAAGGTCGCTCACGTTATCTATAAGCACCTGACCGTTCAGATTTTTTTCCTCGATAACGATAGCCGCACCTGCTTTTCCGAGAACCATTGCATTATGATATTGATGATTTCCTGCAACATTCGGTGACGGAATAAGTATCGATGCCCTGCCCATTGCTTCAAGCTCGGAAAGGGAATTTGCACCCGAACGGCTTATAACGAGGTCTGCCGCCGCCATACATACCGCCATATTGTCGATATATTCCTTAGGGCGAAGGCGGTTATTATTTTCATGATCAACGCCTCTTGCGGCAAGGTCGGGGAGAAAGGTCGTTTTTCCCATACCGCCATAGCTGTGGATATGCGTAACGGGGATATTATTTTTCGTTTCCCATTCCATAAGCTCGGCAACGGTTTCATTTATCCTGCCTGCACCAAGGCTTCCGCCTGTTGAAAGAATGCAGATATCGCCCTCGGGGATAGCAAGCTCACGTCTTGCGGCCTCTCTTGTCATACCTGAAAAGCCTTTGCGGACAGGCAGTCCCGTGACGGTATAATTTATATCTTTATTGAGATACTCCATAGCCTCAGGAACAGTCAGCATAACAAGTCCGACCTTTTTCGAGAGCATTTTTGTAGTCATACCCGGAAAAGCATTCTGCTCATGGATAGCAGTTTTTATGCCCATTTCAGCAGCTTTAAGAACGATAGGTCCGCTGACATATCCGCCTGTACCTATGACAAGATCGGGCTGGAATTCCTTGATGATCTGCTTTGCACGATGGCCTGCCGCAGAGAGATATGCCACGGTGCGTATATTTCTTCCGATATTTTTTAGGGTAAGCTTGCGCTGAAAGCCGCTTACCTTCATCGGAGCATAGTTAAAGCCTGCTTTTGGGACAAGTCTTGATTCCATTCCGTTCGGTGTTCCGACATAAAGGAACTCCGTATCGGGATAATGCTCACTGATGATCGACGCAATGGCAAGTGCTGGATTGATATGACCTGCCGTTCCGCCGCCTGCAAGTATGATTTTCATATTCATTCTCCTATTCGTGACTTATGCAATATCTTGAAACGTTCAGAATAACTCCCATCTGCACAAGCTGCATTATAAGAGCTGTTCCTCCATAGCTGAAAAACGGAAGTGAAACGCCCGTATTCGGTATTGTATTTGTAACAACGGCGATATTGAGCAATGCCTGTATTCCGATCTGAACGGTAAGACCCGTTGCAAGCATCATACCGAATTTATCGCAGGCACGGGACGCAATAAAGAACCCTCTTCCGATAAAAAGCAGGAAAAGCACGATAACCACTATCGCTCCAAAAAAGCCAAGCTCCTCGCATACAACTGCGAAAACAAAGTCGTTTTTCGCCTCGGGGAGATACAAAAACTTCTGACGTGAATTTCCGAAGCCAAGTCCGAAAATCCCGCCCGAGCCGATAGCAATGAGGGAATTTCTCGTCTGCCACGTTTCGGCGGCGGCTTCATCGTTGAACGGATCTATCCATGATATCATTCTGTCCTCAAAATAGGTAAAGCCGAATTTTGTCGAAAGCAGCAGCACGATCACAACGATGCCTGTTACACCAATCGCTCCAAGCACCAACAGGTGCTTTATATTAGTTCCGCCAACGAACATCATCACAATGCCTATTGCGCAGATAATTACAGTACCCGAAATATGCGGCTGTATCGCCATAAGTGCAACAACTACCAGCAGAACCAGCATAAACGGAAGCACGCCGTATTTTGCATATTTCAGCTTTGAATAATTAATTGAGATAAGATAGGAAAACAGCAATATTACAGCAAACTTCATAACCTCTGACGGCTGAAAGGAAAGCGGGCCAAAGCTTACCCAGCGGTATGAATCGTTATGCGGATCGGTGAAGGGGCCTATCCTGCATAATATCATAAGCACAATTGCGACTGCAAAAAAGCCGAAAACAATTATCGGTTTTCTGTAAAAATGATAATCGAATCTTGCGGTGATGAGCATTAAAACAATGCCGACAGCCGCCATTGCCATCTGCCTTTTTGCATAATAAGCTCCGTCAAGACCCTCGGATATAGCCCATGCGTAGCTTGCCGAAAACATCATAATGATACCGAGGGCAAGAAGCGTCATAAGTATTATAAGGAAGGGATAATCCATAGGACCGCTTAAAGGCTTTTCCGAATAGCCCTTTGAAACGCCTTCAGAGGTCATTTCCTTTTTGCGGCCGGCGGAAGCTTTTCTTTTTTGGGGTACAGAACCTGACGCTGCTGCCATTCCTTTTCCTCCTGTTGAATTTTTTTAGCAGAAATTATATATGAGATTTGCGGCTACTCCGGCTATGAGCGCTGCCGCAGAGAAGGTTATCACTATTTTATATTCATTAAATCCGCAAAGCTCAAAATGATGATGTATCGGTGACATTTTAAAGAGCCTTTTGCCCTTTGTAAGCTTGAAATATGTCACCTGAATAACAACGGAAAGAGCCTCGCATATATACACTATCGCAATTATTGCAAGAAGCAGATGCTGTCTTGCTACAAGTCCGACAGCGACTATCGCACCGCCGAGAAACATTGAGCCTGTATCACCCATAAAAACCTTTGCAGGGTGAAGATTCCATACAAGAAAACCAAGACAGCCGCCTGCTACAGCCATTGAAAATATTGAATATTCCCATATTCTCATTGCCGAGCAGAGCATTGTAAAGGATAGCATTGATATAACTGTAACAGAGCCGCAAAGTCCGTCAATTCCGTCCGTAAGGTTCACAGCATTTGTCAGAAAAACGATAACAAGAAGCATAAACGGATAATAAAACCAGCCTATATCAAGCTCCGCCCAATAGAAATTGATCGAGGTGGATCTGTCACCGAGAATATACAGAACATAGAGAAATGCAGCAGAAAAAATGAACTGCATGACCATTTTCTGTTTCGGACGCAATCCGAGATTTTGCTTTTTTACAGCCTTGATATAATCATCTGCAAAGCCTATTATCATATTCAACAGGGCAAAGCCGCAGCCTGCAAGCAGACGGTAAAAGCTGTTATTATCGGTAAGCCCGATATCCTGTGAACGGGAACGGTATATCGCATAACCAACAGCTATTGCGATCGCAGAACCGAATATGAACATAAATCCGCCCATGATCGGTGTGCCTTGCTTATCCTTATGCCATGACGGACCCTTTTCATATATAGTCTGACCAAAATGTATCTTTTTAAGCAGTGGAATGAGAAAAATTCCCATAGCCGCCGACACTGCAAAGGCTGTAAGTGCGACGATCAGATTTATGACAAACGACATTGCCCCGATTCTCCTTTATATTTATGAAATTTTTATCTGTAAAATTCCTCGATGATTTCCTCAAGCTTCACACCTCGGCTTGCCTTGAAAAGAACTATATCGTTCGGCTTAAGCTTGAATTTAAGGAAATTCAGTATTTTATTTTTATCCGTTGACCAGCCTGCCTGATAACCAAGCTCGCCTGCACGCTTAGCGATGTTTTCTGCTTCCTTACCATAGCAAACGAGCAGATCAACTCCCTTTTTTACGACATATTCGCCGATATCCGCATGATATTCCGCTGATTTTTCACCCAGCTCAAGCATATCTCCAAGCACTGCAACACGTCTACCCTGATTTTCGGGCTTAAGGCTGCAAAGCATATCAATTGAAGCCTTAACGGAGGTCGGCGAAGCGTTATAGCAGTCAATTATAACTGTCTGCTGTCCCTTTTTCTGGATATTCTGACGAAGTGAATCGGGCTGATAGCCGCTTAAAAGCTCTGCCGCACCAACAGGGTCACAGCCGACAACTGCCGCAGTGGTTATTGCCGCAAGAGCGTTATAAACGTTATGATATCCAGGTGTATATATTGTAACATCGGTGATAATGTTTCCCTCGCGGCAGACATTAAAGGTTATTCTGTCACCATATTCCTTGATATCCTCGGCTACATAATCGCATTCTTTATTTTCAATTCCGAACGTCACCGTTTTACGATAGGAACGGTATTCATCGGCGGTTCTTTTCAGTAAAGGATCATCTCCGTTGAGAATGAGCGGAGCATCCTTATCCGCACCCTTTAAAATTTCAAGCTTTGCTTCAAGAATGCCCTCCTGTGTGCCGAGCTTTTCGATATGAGCATAGCCGATATTTGTTATAAGACAGACAGTCGGCAACGCACATTTTGAGAGCCTTTCTATCTCACCGAAATCGGACATACCCATCTCAATAACAGCCGCAGTACAGCTTTTATTCATTTTTAAAAGTGAAAACGGAACTCCTATCTCATTATTTCGATTGGCAGGGGTTTTGAAAACGCTGTGTTCTCCCGAAAGGGCGAGTGCAACCATATCCTTGGTGGTTGTTTTTCCAACGCTTCCCGTCAGACCAACAACCATCGGCTTGAAGCGTGAACGGAAATATCTTGCAATATCAAGCAGAGCCTTTCTTGTACTTTTTACGACTATGCACGGAGTATTAAGGTCGGCATGCTCGGTTATTGCGAGGATCGCACCCTCCTTGACAGCCTTTGCGGCAAAATCGTGTCCGTCAAAGTTTTCTCCCTTTATCGCAATGAAAGCACCGCCTTTGACAGCCTCTCTTGTATCGGAGAAGAATGCGTCAGCTCTGAGCTTTGTGTTAAGGTTATGGACGCTTTGCGGCTTGCCGCCTGTACATTCGATTATTTCGCTCACGGTTATAGTTTCGTGTATGCTTGTATCGAATTTCGGCTTTTTATAATTCTGCATAATTTTCGCAACGATCTCTTTTTCGTCAAAATGGATGTGCACATCGTTTGCAAGTATCTGATAATCCTCGTGACCCTTTCCTGCGAGGACGATAACGTCCCCCTTTTCGGCAATGGATATTGCACGCTTTATAGCGGCAAGTCTGTCAGTAATTCTCATATAAGGCTTTTTACCTGCAAGACCGCTTGCTATCTCATCAATAATAAGCTCGGGAGCTTCATTTCTCGGATTATCCGAGGTAATAATGAGCATATCGGCATATTTTTCAGCCGCCGCACCCATGAGCGGACGCTTTGTTCTGTCACGGTCGCCGCCGCATCCGAAAAGGCATATAAGCCTGCCCTTGGTATGCGATTTTATTTCAGGGAGCATATTTTCAAGAGCGTCGGGACTATGAGCATAATCCCTTATAACCAGAAATCCCTGCTTATCCGAAAGAATTTCACATCTTCCGCTTACGCCCTTGCAGTTTGCAAGCGAGCTTATCGCATTATTTATCCCAACTCCCGATTTTACGCAGGCTGTAATTGCGGCGAGAGCGTTTGAAACGTTATAATGACCTATCATATTGAGCGTAACGGGGAAGCTTTTATTCTGAACGGTTATCCAGAATTTGGTTACGGTATCGACTGTTCTTATTTTCTCACAGGTGATATTTGCTCCTGCATAAACAGCATAGGAGATTCGTTCAACTCCGCTCCCGTTAAGCTCGTTATAAAGACGCTTTCCATATTCGTCATCGATATTTATTATTGCGGTTTTACAATGCTCGGTAAAAAGCTTCTTCTTTGCATTGTAATAATTTTCCATATTTTCGTGATAATCGAGGTGATCTCTTGTAAGGTTGGTGAAAACTCCAATATCAAAAACCACAGGACCTATTCTGTTCTGTTCAAGAGCAAAGGAGGATACCTCCATAACAACTGTATCACAGCCGCTGTTCATCATCTCACTGAAAATGCTGAAAAGCTCAAAGATCCGTGGAGTTGTCGGGGTCGAGGAATCCGATTCATAAGGCTTTCCGCATACAAGCACACCCGTTGTTCCGATGAATCCCACCTTGGATCTGTTCTGCGAAAGGATATCCTTGATAAGGGTCGCCATAGTGGTTTTTCCGTTTGTACCCGTAACTCCGATAAAACGCAGATGACGTTCAGGGTGAGAGAACCATGCCGCACAAAGCAAACCATAGAATTTGCGGGTATCTTCGACGATTATCTGCTTTCTTAAACCAAGGTCGTGGTCGGTGATAACGCATACCGCTCCCTTTTCGAGCATTCTCTCAGCGGCTGAATGTCCATCGAAATTTTTTCCCTTGACGCAAACAAATACAAAGCCGTTCTTTACATCCTTGGTATTGTCGGTTATACCAAGCACCTTTTCTGAAGTCACGGTAAAGCTTGCCTGTGATCTCATTGTATCAGCAGTATCGTTAATAAGCTCCTTGAGCAACATATATAGTCCCGCCTTTCGTCGTGGAAATTATCCCTCGTCCTTTATGATGAAATATACCTCTATAATAGTACCCTTTGGAACGACGTCACCCTCGGCATAATTCTGACTGTGAGCAACTGCGCCTGCATGGCTTGAAGCCCCGTCGCCTGCTTTGAAGTTGAGGTCGTTCTGCGTAAGCGTGTAATTTACGTCCGAAAGTGACATTCCGATTATATTCGGAACGGTCGTATATTCCGTTTCAGGTTCATCTCCTGTATATAGGATCACCTTGCCGTTTCTTCGCAAAGAGCTTCCCTTTGCCGGTATCTGCGAGGTAACATATTCTCCGTCGCCGATAACCGTATACTGGAGATCGAGAGCCTCAAGCGTTGAACCCGCCGCCTCGGGAGTCTGACCCTCAACATCGGGAATAGTAACGCCAAGCTCTTCAAGCTCATCGTCCGTATATTCGGGGTAATATCCGAGATACGGCAAAGCTTCCTTAAAGGTATTTGAAACGACCGGGCATGCAACAACGCTTCCGTAATACATAAGCGAGCCGTTCTGATCCTTAGCCGTTGGCTCATCAACCATTACAAGCATAATGATATCGGGATCGTTTGCAGGAGCAAAGCCGCAGTAGGAGGAAACATAAAGCTCAGCTTCACCTGTCTGATTCATCTTATCGATTTTTTCGGAGGTTCCCGATTTTCCGCCTATTGAATAGCCCTTTATGTAAGCGTTTGAACCGCCCTTGGTATTAACAACATCTTCAAGCACCTGACGCATCTGTGCTGAGGTTTCCTCTGAGATCACCTGACGCTTGACTGATTTTTCCGTCGTTTTTATAACGTTTCCGTTAGTATCGACTATCTTGCTGACAACATACGGAGTTACGAGATATCCGCCGTTTACAACTGCCGCATAAGCCGTTATCATCTGAATGGGAGTTATCTTATTGGTCTGACCGAAGGAGCAGGAAGCAAGCTCGACAGGACCCATATTATCTTCCTTGACGTAGATACTGTCAGCCTCGCCAGGAAGATCTATTCCCGTTGGCTCTGTAAGACCGAAGGCTTCAAAATACGAGCAGAATTTTTCCTTTCCAAGAGCCTGACCTATCTGTATGAATGCAGGGTTGCATGAGTTTGTCATTGCGATGGTAAAATCCTGCGCTCCGTGCGAATATCTTGACCAGCAGTGGATATCCTGACCTGCTACGTTGATGACCTGATTGCAGCTGAAGGTGCTGCCGAGAGTTATTGCACCCTCCTCCAGAGCCGCAGAGCCTGTAACCACCTTGAAAACAGAACCGGGGTTATAAAGCTCCGTAACTGCCTTGTTTTTCCACTGCTTTTCACGGAGAGAGGCGTATTCCTCGTCATATTCCGCTGTCCCCTCAAGACCCGCGAGGTAGCTTATATCCTTTTTTGAATAGATAGAATTTCTGTCGTTAAGGTCGAAGCCCTCAACGCTTGCCATTGCCCTGACCGCACCCGTATTAACGTCCATTATTATTGCACAGGCACGCTCCTGAACGTTGTTTTCCACAACAGCCTGTTCAAGATATTTTTCAACGTAATACTGCAAGGTCATATCAATGGTAAGATAGAGTGAATTCCCATCCTGCGAATCATATATCTTGTCGTTTTTATACGGCATTTCATCACCAAAAGCGTCAACGGCTGAAATTATCTTTCCGTCAACGCCTTTTAAATAGTCGTTATAATAGCTTTCAACACCGTAAACTCCATCGCCCTCATAATTTGTGAAGCCGATAACCGAAGCCGCAAGATTGCCCTGCGGATAGTATCTTTTTGTATCAGCCTCGGTGAAAATAAGGTCGCTGAGTCCAGAATCTGAGGAACGCAGAAGTATTTTATCCGCAACAGGCTTTTCTATCGACTTTGCTACCATTTTCCATTTTGAGCCTGTATCTGCAAGCTTTTCCTTAAGCTCGTCTTCGTTCATATTATCAAGCTCTTCGCAAAGTATCTGTATACAGCGTTCAAGCTTAGTCTGACGTTCGGTCTTGCCTGTTTCCTCTGCAAGCTTTTCATTATCAAAATCAAGCAGTCTGTTCGGGTTAAGGCATATCGAATAGACAGTTGCCGATTGGGCAAGTATCTTCCCGTTGGTATCATATATTGAACCCCTGTTTGCATCGACGACAGTGCTTTTGAACTGATTATTATTCGCCATTGCCTGATATTTGGCATTATTCCTGACTGAAATATTAAAAAGATTTACAACGATAACAGCTGTAAAAGCTATCATCAAAGGAAATATCACAAGTGTAAGGCTTCTTTTCATCGGGTTAGTGGGTTTAAGCGACATTCCTTTTCTTCCTTTCGGTTTCTTCATAACTGAAAATACGGGCGTAGCGTCACTACCCCATATTTCCAATATTAGTCGTTTTAAAAAATGTACGGGGTTGGCACCTTTGAGCATATTTAAAAACAACAGAAACGTTTTAATCTGCGTTTCCTTAGCTTCAAGGCTGCACCGCACACGATCCCTGCGCAGTATTCCCTAAAAAAATTCTATTATTTCATCCTCTTATATATTCCAGAAATTCCTCAAAAGAAAGCTTTATTTTAACAAAAAGATTCTGCTCATCATCGGGGATCTCTATAACGTTTCCGTTTTCAATATTAAGGTATTCTATCTGTGATTTATCAAGCTTTTGCATACCGAGAACATTTATCGCATAATCCTCAACAGCGTTCAGTGCGGATTTGCTCTCAATGGCGGTCTGCATACGGACATTTTCGCTTTCAAGTATAGTTACCCGCTCGTTAAGCTCATTTATATCGGACATCACAGTCGCCTGCCGAACCTTCGGATAAACCACAAGGCTAAGCACAAGCACCGCCACAGCCGCTGTAAAAAGAATTTTCGGAGCGGACGCAGACTGCTGCGGCTTTGCTCTGCGGACTACAATTTTCGCCTTCTGACTTTCGGTCAGCTTTGGAGCGGCATTTTCATATTTTGAAAGATCGTATGCTGCATTTCCTCTGTTCATTTTACTTCCTTCTCTTTATTTTCAAAGCTTTTCTATTATTCTCAGCTTTGCACTATGACTTCTTTTATTGTTTTCAAGCTCCTCGGGAGCGGCTTCTATCGGCTTGCGGTTTACCAGCCTTCCTTTCGGCTTATTTCCGCATATACACTGTGGAAAATCGGGCGGACAGGTACAGCCTGTACAGAAGCCTGCAAAACGCTGCTTTACTATTCTGTCCTCCAGCGAATGGAATGTGATTATCGCAAATCTTCCTCCGCTTTTAAGCATTTCAAAGCCATCATCCAAAGCCTTATCAAGCTCGTCCAGCTCGCAGTTCACAGCAATTCTCAACGCCTGAAAGCTTTTTTTACAAGGGTTTTTTTCACGTCTGAATTTTGCAGGTATTGACGAGCATATTATTTCCGCAAGCTCTCCCGTTGTTTCTATCGGCTTAAGCTCCCGTTTTTTTACAATAGTATCAGCTATTCTTCCCGAAAATTTTTCCTCGCCGTATTCCCAGAATATACGCCTCAGCTCCTCATAAGAGCTTTCATTCACGATATCCGCCGCAGATGCTCCGCTTTGCGACATTCTCATATCAAGAGGAGCGTCACCGTGATAGGAAAAACCTCTTTCAAGTGTATCAAGCTGATGTGAAGAAACGCCGAGGTCAAGCAATATTCCGTCAACCTCTGTGATGCCTTCCTCTGCCGCAATTGATCTCATATCGGAAAAATTGCCTTTTTTTACCATTGCATTATATCCCAAAAGACGCTCTTCTGCCGCCGCTATTGCGTCTGGGTCACGGTCAATCCCGATAAGCCTCCCTGTAGTCAGACGCTTCGCAATTTCGCAGGAATGCCCTGCACCCCCGCAGGTCCCATCTATATAAATTCCGTCAGTTTTTATATCAAGTCCGTTTATGCATTCGTCAAGCATAACGGAAATATGCGAAAAATCCATAATAAACTCCCCTTAAAAAGCAATATCCGCAAGTGCGTCCGAAAGCATTTCCTCAGACACGGACTTGCTCATCTCTGCAAAACGCTTACTGTCCCATATTTCGGCACGGTTTATAACGCCAAGAACAGTGACATCATGCTCAAGACCTGCATATTCACGGAGCTGCTGTGGGATAAGTATTCTTCCCTGTTTATCAGGCTCAACAGGGCAGGCTCTTACGATAAAAAGCTTGGCAGAGCGTGCTTTTTCGCCTGTGAGGGTACGGAGCTTCTCCGTAAAGCTTTCCCACTCTTCCTCGGAAAATACATAAAGACAGCGGTCAAGACCGATCGTGATGATAAAGCTTACACCAATTCTTTCGCGCAGCTTTGTAGGGAAAGCCATTCTTCCCTTAACGTCAATTGTATGTTCATAAGTGCCCATAAGGGAGCTTCCACTCACGCTCTTCACCGCCTTTCCACATCAGTTGGGGAAAAATTTATGTCGGAAAACCGCATTTTCAGGTATATCCGTCTAAGCTTTACACATTTTCCACACTTTTTTACACCATGATTTTCAACACCGTGTGGAAAGCTTGGTGGAAAATCCCCACCTGCACCCACTTTATGGGATAATTCACCACTTTAATGATATTATACACCATTTCAACGGCATTTGCAACCTTTAAAAAAACTTTCTCACGAAATTTTCAGATAATTTTAAGCTTCCGATTAGTGCATTTTAACCAACCACCGCATTTTCCGACAAAAATATGAATTTTTTCCGCTTCAAAGCCTTGAAAAAACAGGTTCAGAGTGGGAAAATTGTCATTTTTAACATCTTTCTTAATAAAAAGTTTAAAAATTATGTTTAAAAAGCATATTGTATATCAACGCTTATTAAGAATTATTGTTTCGCAGCAAATATTTCCTAATATCATCATTAGGAATATCTTTTATTTTTTCTCTTGCTCCGCCATGACGAGTTATGTAATCATCACTG
>CAZUDC010000011.1:0-19680 GCA_964619105.1 uncultured Ruminococcus sp. | reverse complement strand
ATGGACAGCCATCTGGTCACCATCGAAGTCAGCGTTGAATGCTGTACATACAAGCGGGTGAAGCTTGATAGCTCTACCCTCAACAAGGATAGGCTCAAATGCCTGAATACCAAGTCTATGAAGCGTCGGGGCACGGTTAAGGAAAACAGGGTGATCCTTAATTACGTTCTCAAGAGCGTCCCAAACCTCATTCTTGGAGCGTTCAACCATCTTTCTAGCAGATTTTATATTTGTAACGACCTTTGTATCAACAAGGCGCTTCATAACGAACGGCTTAAAAAGCTCAAGAGCCATTTCCTTTGGAAGACCGCACTGATACATCTTAAGCTCAGGACCTACAACAATAACAGAACGTCCCGAATAGTCAACACGCTTACCGAGAAGATTCTGACGGAAACGTCCCTGCTTACCCTTAAGCATATCGGAAAGTGACTTCAAAGCACGGTTGTTAGGACCCGTAACAGGTCTGCCATGTCTGCCGTTGTCAATAAGAGCGTCAACAGCCTCCTGAAGCATTCTCTTTTCATTTCTGATAATGATATCAGGAGCTTCAAGCTCAAGCATCTTTTTTAGTCTGTTGTTACGGTTGATAACACGTCTGTAAAGATCGTTGAGATCGGAGGTCGCATAACGTCCGCCGTCGAGCATTACCATAGGACGGATATCGGGAGGAATAACAGGAACTGCCTGCATGATCATCCATGAAGGCTTATTATTGGAAAGGCGGAAGCTTTCCATAATTTCAAGACGCTTAAGAAGCTTGATCTTCTTCTGACCTGCGGGGAGATCCTTAAGCTCCTCCTTAAGATCATCGGAAGCCCATGTAAGGTTATCCTTCCATGTTGATTTATCAACAAGCTCATCATATTTGCCGTCAGCATTCTTCTCGCCGACCTTATCAAAGAAAATGCGCTCGATATAATGCGAACCTGTTTCTGTTTCGATAACTGACTTATGCTCCTCTTCACGCATACGGTTATAGGAAAGCACAAAATCAACATAATCAAGACGGGAAACGACCTCGTCGACCTTAAATTCTTCATTCTCGGCATTGTCCTTGATAACATAAAAACGTCTTGCGAGGAAATCACGGATCTGATCCTCGGTAAGCTCTGTTACATCGGAAAATGCTTCAATATTTTTGCATATGAACTTGTCATATCTGTCGGGATCGTATTCCTCAAGCAGCTCAAGGATAGCCTCCGCACCCATTTCGGCAACGAAATCATCCTCATACTTCTCACGCATATCCATATATTCCTTTTCAGTGAGAAGCTGCTTCTTAACAAGCTCTGTATTGCCAGGATCCACAACGATATACTTCGTAAAGTAAAGTATTTCCTCAAGTCTTTTCTGCGAAACCTCGATAACCTGACCGATCCTTGACGGAGTTCCCTTAAAATACCAAATATGGGAAACAGGAGCGGCAAGCTCAATATGACCCATTCTTTCACGTCTTACCTTCGCACGGGTAACTTCAACACCGCAGCGTTCGCAGACCTTGCCCTTATAGCGGATCTTCTTATACTTTCCGCAGTGACATTCCCAGTCCTTTGTCGGTCCGAAAATTCTTTCACAGAAAAGTCCGTCCCTTTCAGGCTTCTGAGTTCTGTAATTTATTGTTTCAGGTCTTTCAACAACACCATACGACCAGCTTCTAATCTGTTCAGGTGATGCAAGACCGATTTTAATTGAATCAAATGTGTTGAATTCCAACAGCTAACACTCCTTTAAACAATGTACTCTTAAAGGGATTTATCGGATATGCAGAGAGTAACATATCCGATTCATACGGATCAGACGAGATCGCTGTCGTCACCATCATCAAAGGTGAGATCCTCGTCACTGCCATCATCATCGTCATCATCGCCGAAATCATCGATATCGTCAATATCCTTATATGAGTAGCCGTCTTCGAGATCCTCCTCAACGTAAACATCGCTCATATCCATATCGTCAGCGTCTGCAACAGGCTGCGGAATAATATCGTCCTCTTCTTCAAATGACTGCTTAAGATCAATTTCCTCGCCGGCAGAATCAAGAACCTTAACATCAAGTCCGAGCGACTGAAGCTCCTTAACAAGAACTCTGAACGCTTCAGGAACACCCGGCTTTGGAACATTCTGACCCTTAACGATAGCCTCATAGGTCTTTACACGTCCCACCGTATCGTCCGACTTGACTGTGAGTATTTCCTGAAGTGTATAAGCAGCGCCGTAAGCCTCCAATGCCCAAACTTCCATTTCTCCGAAACGCTGTCCACCGAACTGCGCCTTACCGCCAAGAGGCTGCTGCGTAACGAGTGAGTAAGGACCTACCGAACGAGCGTGGATCTTATCATCAACGAGGTGGTGGAGCTTAAGGTAATACATATATCCGACTGTAACAGGGTTATCGAACTTTTCACCTGTTCTTCCGTCATAAACGTCAGTCTTACCGTCCTCTCTCATGCCTGCCTGCCTGAACATCTCACGGATATCCTCCTCGTGAGCTCCGTCAAATACAGGCGTCATAACCTTCCAGCCAAGCTTCTTTGCAGCCATACCGAGATGGACCTCAAGGACCTGACCGATATTCATTCGTGAAGGAACGCCGAGAGGGTTAAGAACGATATCGAGCGGAGTACCATCAGGAAGGAACGGCATATCCTCAGATTTAAGAATTCTTGAAACAACACCCTTGTTACCGTGACGGCCTGCCATCTTATCTCCGACAGAAATCTTACGCTTCTGTGCGATATAGCAGCGAACAAGCATATTTACACCAGGAGCAAGTTCCTTGCACTTATCTCTTGTAAATACCTTTACATCAACGATTATACCCGCTTCGCCGTGAGGCACCTTAAGCGAATTATCACGAACCTCTCTTGCCTTTTCGCCGAAAATTGCACGAAGAAGTCTTTCCTCTGCGGTAAGCTCTGTTTCGCCCTTAGGCGTTACCTTACCAACAAGAATATCACCTGCACGAACCTCTGCACCGATGCGGATAATTCCCCTGTCGTCAAGATCCTTAAGAGCGTCATCGCCAACATTCGGGATATCTCTTGTGATCTCCTCAGGTCCGAGCTTGGTATCTCTTGCCTCGATCTCATATTCTTCAATATGGATGGAGGTATACATATCTTCACGGACAACACGTTCATTAAGAAGAACTGCGTCCTCGTAGTTATAGCCTTCCCATGTCATAAAGCCGATAAGAGCATTCTTACCGATGGAAATCTCACCGTTGCAGGTTGCAGGACCATCCGCAAGTACCTGTCCAACGTGAACTTCCTCGCCGCAATCAACAATAGGACGCTGATTTATACAAGTACCCTGATTTGAACGCATAAACTTGGTGATCTCATAGGTATGTGTTGCACCCGTGCCGTCCTTAATAACGATCTCATCAGCGCAAACCTTTTCAACAACACCGTCATGCTTTGAAACAACACATACGCCCGAGTCAACAGCTGCCTTATACTCCATACCTGTGCCTACGATCGGAGCCTCCGTCTTAAGAAGAGGAACAGCCTGACGCTGCATGTTTGAACCCATGAGCGCACGGTTTGCGTCATCGTTTTCGAGGAACGGAATGGAAGCAGTCGCAATGGAAACGACCATCTTAGGAGAAACATCCATATAATCGATACGTTCTCTCTCACATTCAAGGATCTGATCCCTGTAACGTGCATTTACGATAGATCTTGCAAACTTATGATCCTCGGTAAGGGGTTCATTCGCCTGTGCAACAGTGTAGTTATCCTCCATATCGGCTGTCATATAAACAACCTCTTCCGTAACTACGCCTGTTTCCTTGTCAACCTTTCTGTACGGAGCTTCGATAAAGCCGTATTCATTGATCCTTGCAAATGAAGCAAGGTAGGAAATAAGTCCGATATTAGGACCTTCAGGAGTCTCGATAGGGCACATTCTTCCGTAATGCGAATAGTGAACGTCACGAACCTCGAAGCCTGCACGGTCACGAGAAAGACCGCCCGGTCCCAATGCTGATAATCTTCTCTTATGAGTAAGCTCAGCAAGAGGATTAGTCTGATCCATGAACTGTGAAAGCGGTGATGAACCGAAAAATTCCTTGATCGCAGCAGTAATAGGTCTTATATTTATAAGCGATTCGGCAGACATTGCACCCTCCGTCTGCGTCTGTGTATTCATTCTTTCACGGATAACTCTTTCCATACGGGCAAAGCCAATCCTGAACTGATTCTGGAGAAGCTCACCGACCGAACGGATACGTCTGTTACCGAGATGGTCAATATCGTCAACATTTCCCACACCCTCGCAAAGATTAAGGAAATAGCTTACAGTAGCATAGATATCGTCAAGAATGATATGCTTAGGGATAAGCTCCTCAAGTCGACTCTTGACCATTTCCTCTACTTCTTCCTTGTCAGCCGCATTTTCAAGAATATCCTTGAGTACAGCAAAGGATACCTTTTCGCTTATTCCATATTTTGCAGGATCAAAATCAACATAGGGTGCAAGATCAACCATACCATTGCCGATGACCTTGACCTCTCTCTGCTCAACCCTATGAGCCGATTCTCCTGTCGGTGTTGTATAAAATTCCTTATGCTCAACATCGAGCCAAACCTCTGAAACGCCTGCCTGCTCAATAGCGAGAGCCTTGTCCATCGTGATAAGCTCGCCCTCATCAGCCATAATTTCACCTGTAAGAGGATCTGCAACAGGACGTGCAAGGCGGAAGCCTGTGATTCTTGAAGCCACACCAAGCTTCTTATTGTATTTATAACGGCCAAAGCGCGAAAGATCGTATCTTCTTGCATCAAAGAAGAGCGTATTTATATGCGAAACAGCACTTTCAACCGTAGGAGGCTCACCCGGACGAAGCTTTTTATAAACCTCAAGCAGAGCCTCTTCGGTATTCTTTGTAGAATCCTTCTGAAGTATAGTCTGCTCAAGACGCTCATCCTTGCCGAAGCGCTCTTCGATCTCAGCGTCAGTGCCGCAGCCCAAAGCTCTTATAAATGTAGTAAGAGGGATCTTTCTGTTCTTATCTATTCTTACATAAATAACATCATTGGAGTCCATTTCATACTCCAGCCATGCACCTCTGTTCGGGATAACTGTAGTTCTGAAAAGATCCTTACCTGTCTTATCCTTCTCAACAGCATAGTAAACACCAGGAGAACGAACCAGCTGGGAAACGATAACACGCTCAGCGCCATTGATAACGAACGTGCCGCTTTCAGTCATAAGCGGAAGATCGCAAAGATAAATATCCGCATTTCCCGAATCAACGATATCACCCGTCGATCTGTCCCATACCTTAGCCTTGACGAACATCTTTGCGGAATATGTTACATCAAGCTCCTTGCACTTTGCAATGGAATAGTTCGATTCATCAGCGAGCCTGAAATCAACAAAGCTGAGAGAATAATTGCCGTTGTAGTCTGTAATGGAGGCCATATCGTGAAGAACCTCTTTAAGTCCTTCATCAAGGAACCATTCATAAGACTTTTTCTGAACCTCAATGAGGTTAGGCATCGGCAGAACTTCGTTGATCTTTCCGAAGCTCATACGAGTTGTTTTACCAAGCTGGACAGGCTTGACATTAACCATAGGCGAGTCCCTCCTTAAAATATTACGAGGATAATTTTCCGCTTTTGCAAACGACCTTTTTTATTCTGATTAATATTCGCAAAAACAGTTGCAATTCGGAAAAAAATGTGTTATACTATTGTCAGACAATAAAAACGCACACAGAATTGCATTATGATACAGTATATTATTATACTACATTCAGCAAATTTTGTCAAGGACTTTTTCAATAATTTCAAAAAAGTTCTTTGCGCTTATACCATTATATTGTAACAAATTGAAAGGACATTAAATATGAACGAAAATATAGACGGTTTTTACGGCGACGATGGTGAATTTTATCCCGAAGGCTCTCAATCTGCCGATATTTACAGACAGTCACACAACATTGAAGAAATATATCCCAAACGCCCCAATATAACCTATTCGATAGAACAAATGCCGATAAATATAAAGGTCGATGACGAAGAAGCTTATCCTGCTCCCGTTGAATCTCAAGGAAAAACCAAATTCTGTAAATACTGTGGCAGTAAGATCGATTTTGATGCCGTTATATGCATCCATTGCGGCAAACAGGTCGAATTATTAAAATACGAATCTGCGCATGCTCCTATATACGCACAGCAAATAAATACACATCATAACAGCAAATGTAAAAAGAATAAATGGATAGCACTCCTTCTCTGTTTATTCTTGGGAACTGTCTGCGCTCATAAATTCTATGAGGGAAAAATAGCTCTTGGAGTACTTTATCTCTGCACAGGAGGTCTTTTCGGAATAGGCTGGGTAATTGACGCAATAAAGCTTTTCTTCAAGCCTAACCCCTATACAGTTTAGTTTATAAAGCAGACGTTTTTTTCGTCTGCTTTTTGTTGGCAACGAATTATACTAAACAGCATTTAAAATTTGGAAAAAATCAAGCCGACAAGCTTGAATAAATGGATTTCGGCACAGCTTTTTTCCTGTATTTTATTGGTGTTTAGTATTAAAGCCGCCAACGAATATACGCCCTTTAAGGGAAAGAAGGAAGGATTTTTAATGAAAAATAAGGATCTGACAGTCGGCGATCCGAAAAAGGTATTGATAAGCTTTACGATACCGCTCTTTATAAGCGTTGTCTTCCAGCAGCTCTACAATATCGCCGACAGCGTTATCGCAGGAAAATTCGCAGGCGAGGCCGCACTTGCTGCAATCGGTGCAAGCTACCCGATAACAATGATTTTTATGGCGGTGGCAGTCGGAAGTCAGATAGGCTGCTCGGTAATTATAAGCCGGTATTTCGGCGCAGGCGACCATAAAGCCGCAAAAACCTGCATTTCGACCTCAATGGTCTGCGGTCTTATCCTCTCGGCAGTGCTGACAGTGCTTGGAGTGCTTTTCAGTCCGCAGCTTATGCAGCTCGTCAATACACCGGATGATATATTCAGTGATGGCTGTCTGTATCTGCGTATCTACACCGCAGGATTTATATTCCTTTATATTTATAATGTCACAACAGGCATCTTCACCAGCCTTGGCGACAGTAAAACACCGCTCATATTCCTGATAATATCCTCTGTCGGAAATGTTTTCCTTGACCTGCTCTTTGTTGCAGTCTGGGATATGGGACTGGCAGGCGCAGCCTGGGCGACCTTTATTGCGCAGGGCGTGTCCTGCATACTTTCGGCGATCGTCCTGAAAAAGCGTACAGACGCAATTGAAACGCAGGAAAAAGCTCCGATTTTTGATAAAAAAATACTCAAAGAAATATCCTCTGTAGCCATTCCCAGTATTCTCCAGCAAAGCTTTATCTCGATAGGCAATCTCTTCGTGCAATATGTGATCAACGGCTATGGTTCACCTGTTATCGCAGGCTATTCCGCAGCGATCAAGCTTAATACCTTTGCAATAACAAGCTTCACGACCCTCGGAAACGGCATTTCAAGCTTCGCCGCACAAAATTTAGGAGCAGGAAAGCTTGACAGAGTAAAAAAAGCGACTAAAACAGCTATGGTATTTGCGTCCGCAGTCGCCGCATTGTTCATCATAGCATTCATATGCTTCGGCAGACCGCTGCTCCATATGTTTATGAACGAGGACTCAACCGAGCTTGCAATGCAGACAGGACTTGACTTCCTGCATATCGTTTCGCCGTTCTATTTCATAGTATGTATAAAGCTGATCTGTGACGGAATACATAGAGGAAGCGAGAGCATGGACTGTTTTCTAGCTTCTACCTTTACCGACCTTATACTCCGCGTCATATTCGCTTTTTCACTTTCGGCAATATGGGGAGTAACAGGCGTATGGATAGGCTGGCCTATAAGCTGGTCCTGCGGAACGGTCCTCTCGTTCATATTCTACATTAAAGGCACATGGCTCAGAAAATACAAGTCACGTATAGAAGAAAGGAGCTGACCATGGAACATGGAAATAGTCAAAAAAGGAGAGCTTTCTGCACTCGGCAAAAAATTCACCGTTAAGATCGACAGACCGATAGGTTCTGTTCACCCAAAGCATAACGATATAGTCTATCCCATAAACTACGGCTTCGTCGAGGGACTTTTCGCAGGTGACGGCGAGGAACAGGACGTTTATATCCTCGGTACAGATGAGCCGCTTGAAGGTATAAGCGTTACGATAATCGCAGTTATCATCCGCTCCGATGATAACGAGGATAAATGGGTAGGCGTTCCCGATGAGCTTGTCGGTACTTCCCTCTGCTATGAATGTAATATCCGCAAAGCGACAGCCTTTCAGGAGCAGTTTTACACCTCGGAGATCGTCGCAATATATGAAAAGACCTGCGGAGCAGTTATGTTCACAAAAAAAGACGGCGAAAGAAAATACCTGCTCATAACCAATAACAGCGGTCATATCGGCTTTCCAAAGGGTCACGTTGAATTCGGTGAAAATGAGCATGAAACAGCCATCCGTGAGGTTATGGAGGAAACAGGTCTTAAAGCCGAACTTATAAACGGCTTCAGAATGGAATACAGCTACATCAATTCCGCAGGACATCATAAAAACCCTGTCTATTTTCTATCTGAGTTCAACGACGAATTCATTATCCAGGAGGCTGAAATAAGCGAGGCATTTCTTCTGAACTATGAACAGGCATTGCAAAAGCTGAATTATCCGCAGGATATCCCAATACTTGAAGCCGCCGAAGCCTTTTTGGATCAATAAACCAAACCGCCGTTTCAAAAACCGAAACGGCGGTTTGATTTATTCTCCGAAAACAGTCAGCCTGTTATCCCTGCCGCACATCGCAAGGAGGATCTCCTCGGGCTTGTTAAAGCCCTGCTCCTTAAGCTGCTTTTTCAGCCAGATATAATCCTTGCCCGACGCCTTCAGATTTTCCTCTATTATCACTCCGTCCTCAATAAGTGCTATCGTCATATACTCCTGCCTGGGAGCTATGTTCATATCATTCGGAGTAAGAGGTCTTTCAGTGCTTTTCGGGAGGATACTCATTCTGCCGTTAAATTCCATCACAGCTGTCTGTATATTGCTTATGTCAAAATATCCCTGCGAACGGCATTGCATAAGAAATTCATTTATATCCATTCTCGCTTTTTTCATATTCTCACGATAAAGCCTTCCATTGTCAAGAAGTACAAGCGGTTTGCCCGATAAAAGCTTCCTCGCTTTAAGCGATTTTTCCGAAATATATGACACAGCCGCCGCAATAATGCCGTATACAACCATTGCCGCAAGAGAATTAAGCGGAGTATCAAGCTCTGTCGCCATTTCCGCCGCTATCGAGCCTATTGATATGCCGATAATGTAATCAAACATCGTCAGCTGGGAAACCTGCTTGCTGCCCATAAGCTTAGTAAGCAGAAACAATACAAAAAGCGAAACCGCAGAGGTTATTATTATCCTTAAAATTTCCATTTCATTCTTCCTTTATTTTCCTAATTCACCGCAAAGCCTTCTGAAAATGCTTTCCGCCTTGGAAAAATCCACCGCCTCAATATAAAATGACTCCAGCCTGTCATGTGCGTCCTTTGCATTTTTTAGAGCATTTACAGCCTCGCCAAGCAGCTCGTTTACAGCATTTTTATTGAATTTAAGGCGGTTTTTCCTTGAGTAAATAAGCTTTTTATCGTAAAACCTGCCGAAATTTATACGCTCAGCCTCAGCCTGCTCCGTTTTATTCATCGGATTTGACGATATAAAGCACATAGACAGCTCAGGTATGCGAAGATGCTCGTAAACCTCGTCGGCATGAACCGTGCATACGCTCACCTCGGCAGTTAACCCCCTGCTTACGGCAATTTCAGCAAATTCACGGAGAAAATACTCCGCTCCGCTGTAATATTCATCGCAAAGTAAAAATATCCTGTCATTTTCAGGCATAAGCGTCATATAGCCCTTGGGAGTAACAGCGGATAACCTGCGAAAAATAAGCCTCCCATCTCCTACAGGCTTCAACGGAAACAGCTTTTTTGAAAATCGCTTTATAAAGCCGTCAATCTTTGCTGTATTCAGAGCATTATCCGAAATCGCCCTTGTGTCTGCAAGAACAGCTGCCGCAGCCGCAAGGCATTTTCTGCACCGCTGATGGAACTGCCTGTATTCGCCGTCAGCAGCAATAAGCTCTTTTTTTCTGCTTATAAGCAGTGAACTGTCCCAGCAATCACCCATATTTATTATTTCCTGAACAGCCCCGGGATATTCAGGGTCACATATATGCGGCGATGTTCCGTCAACAAAGTTTACCTTTTGCTCCGCAAGACGTATCATATCCGCAGAATCCGGGTCGGAAGAGCATAAAAAAAGCTCGTTTTTATCATTTTCAAATTCCGCAAGCAGCCTTTTCATAAGCGAGGATTTTCCTGTCCCGGGACCGCCCTTGATTATGTAGGTATGATGCTCCGTGTCCGCAACAATATCCTCAAACGCAGGCGAAAATCCGCTTGGCGAGCTTCCTCCCAAAAAATATGTTTTCAATATTCTCATCTCCTTTTGTATATTCTATGCCGATAACGGTTATTCGGTTAAAAAAACCTTACATAATGCCTTTTTTATTGCTTTTTCCTATTGAAACAAGAGCAAAAATAGTGTATAATGTAATAAAAAACCAAAATCGTCAAGGAATGACTATATGATAAAAACTATTTTCAAAGCAATATGGCATTATTTCCGCAAGCTTGATAAGGGACTGTTCATTGCGGTATGCTCATTGTCAATTTTTTCCACAATACTTATGTATGCGCTAGTCACTAACGGAGTTACCTCCAAGGAATCAAGTATGTATAAGATACAGTTTATCGCAACCTGCCTCGGAGCTGTTATAGCTCTGATAATGTCCGGACTTGATTACCATTGGTTCACAAAGCTGTGGTTTCTTTATGCTCCGCTGTGTGTCGGGCTTACGCTTCTGACATTCACCTCCCTCGGATATCAGCCGCATGAAGGAGTTGACGACCGTGCGTGGATCGATATCGGTTTTACGACGCTCCAGCCTTCTGAATTTCTGAAAATTGCCTTTATTATGACATTTGCCTATCATCTCGATAAGGTCAAGGAAAATATCAACCATATTTTAAACGTGATCCTGCTTTGTATTCACGGCGCAATTCCTGTCCTGCTCGTCATTATGCAGGGCGACGACGGAACAGCTATCGTTTTCTTTGTAATATTTGCGGTTATGATCTTTGCGGCAGGTCTTTCATGGAAATATATCCTGCCTGTTCTGTGCGCTGCTCCATTTGCGATATGGTTCGTCTGGGAAAATATTATGCAGCCGCACCAGAAGAACCGTTTTCTCGTGCTTTTTCAGGAAGACCCCATCAACGACCCGCAGTTCACGGATATTTTCTATCAGCAGCATTGGGGCAGACTTGCGCTCGGTTCGGGTCAGCTTTTCGGAAAAGGACTTCACGCAGATGAATATGTCCCTGTGCCATATGTGCAGAACGACTTTATTTTCACCTTTGTCGGTCAATGCTTCGGCTTTATAGGCTGTATCGCTCTTGTAGCCGTGCTTGCGTATGTATGCCTAAAAATAGTCACAGACGGCACAACAGCCAAGGACGATCTCGGACGGAATATCTGCAATGGAGTTTTTGCAATGATATTCATTCACTGCGTGCTTAATATCGGAATGGTGCTTGTCGTAATGCCTGTTATAGGAGTTCCCCTGCCGTTTATCAGCCAGGGCGGAACATCCATGATAAGTATGTTTGTAAGCATAGGACTTGTTATGAGCGTATATTCACATTCGGAAAAGAATTACAGAGTGTTCTACGACGCAATATAATTGTCAACCCTGACTTTTTTCTGATATAGCTTTAATCTAATCGTTTAAGTGTATTTTTGCGGATTTTTCTGATATTTGGAAGAGTCCGCAATTGTTTTCTCTGTTAATACTTAATGCACATTTATTCTTTGCAAAAAATGCAATAAATTTATTATTTACCCTTTTAAAAAAATTATCATAAAGCTTATAATACTCAAAGACGTTTGGAAAATCACCAAACAATTGAAGGGAGGCTGTTTCTTATGTTCCAGATAAAATGGATTTGGGAAAATCTTAAAGGATATCGCAAAAGATATATCCTTGCACTTTGCATTTCGGTAGTATGTCAGATAATGTACATTCTTAACCCGACCTTTTCAAGCAAGATCGTTGATATTTTCATCTACAACGAAAATGCCGCAGAAAATCTTTCTACGCAAAAAAATCTGCTGATCGGTCTTTGCTGCTGTATCATCGGCTTTACCGCATTGCGTGCAGTGCTGCAATTTATATCGAATATGCTGTATGAAAAATGCTCACAGGGTATGCTTTCAAGAATAAGAAGCTTCCTTTTCAGAAATGCCGAGGGTCAGGATATGTCCTTCTATGACAAGCATTCAACAGGCGATCTTATGACAAGGCTTTCGGGTGACCTCGATATGGTTCGCCATACTGTCGCATGGATAATAAAAACCTTTGTGGAGAGCATTTCAATTTATCTCACAACAGCAATATACTTTCTCTGCCTTGATCCGATACTTGCACTCTGCCTTATTGCACTGACTCCGCTTATTTTTATCATTTCCGGAATTTTCAGAGATAAGGTTGGTCCTAAATATGTCGATCTGCGTGAAAAAATGTCAAAGCTCAATTCATCCGCAGAGGAAAATATCGCAGGGAACCGTGTAGTCCGTGCCTTTGCAAGAGAGGATCACGAAATTGACCGCTTTGGCAAAAAGAACGCAGAATATTCCCGTGCAAACAAGGACGCAGCATTGACCTGGCTCACATATTTTCCATATATCGAAACGCTTGCGCAGGCTCTCTCCGTTGTATTGCTCATTGTCGGCGGAATTTTCGTCATTAAGGGCAGAATTACAATGGGCGTTTATGTCGCATTCAGCGGACTTATCTGGACTCTCTCCAACCCGATGAGAAACGTCGGCGCTCTTATCAATGATTTCCAGCATTTTCTTGCTTCCGCAAATAAAATCATCGAGGTTTATTATTCACGTCCGCTTATTACAGACCGTGCTGACGCAGTTGACAGTGACGAACGTCTTAAGGGCGAGATCGAATTCCGCAATGTTACCTTTGGATATGAAGAAGGAAAGGAAGTCCTCTCCAATATCAGCTTTAAGATAAACGCAGGCGAAACCATTGTTATTATGGGTGAAACAGGCTCGGGAAAAACAAGCCTTATCAATCTTATTCCAAGATGCTATGACGTTGATTCGGGCGAAGTGCTTGTTGACGGAGTTAATGTCAGAAACAGAAAGCTTCACCAGCTCCGCAGCAATATCGGCGTTGCAATGCAGGATGTCCTTCTCTGGTCTGATACTATCGAGGGCAATATTTCATTCTTTGATTCCGATATGCCCTTTGACGAAGTTAAACGCTTCGCCGCTCTTGCCGACGCCGACGAATTTGCTTCACGTCTTTCCGAGGGCTATGATACCATAGTCGGCGAAAGAGGCGTCGGCCTTTCGGGCGGTCAGAAGCAGAGGATCTCACTTGCAAGAGCATTGGCAATGAAGCCGTCAATACTCATTCTCGATGATACAACATCGGCAGTCGATACAGAAACCGAAGGACGTATCAGGCATAACCTTAATTCACTTGATTTCAAATGCACCAAGCTTATAATCGCACAGCGAACCTCAACAGCCAAAAACGCCGATAGAATAATGATCCTCAAGGACGGCAAAATCGAAGAATTCGGCACTCACGATGAGCTTATGCAGAATAAAAACGGCTATTATCACGAAATCTATACTCTCCAGAACGGCGGCGAAAAGGAGGCGGTTTAAATGGCAAGAAATAAATTCGACGTTGACGAAAATCTTGAAACCCCTTTTGATATAGGGCATCTTAAGCGTGCATTAGTCTATGTAAAAAAATACCGCAAAAAAATGATCCTCGCACTTTCTCTTTCGGCAGCCTCGGTAATAATCGGACTTTTCTCCCCCGTTATCACTCAGTATGCCCTCGATAATTCAATTCCGGGCGGCAATATCCCGCAGCTTCTGCTTATGGCGGCTCTGCTTGCGGTAACAATTATAATCAGCGTTATTTTTGCAACGATACGCTCAAGAATCATGACTGATGTCGGTCAGGATATTATTTTCGATATCAGAACCGACCTTTTCGAGCATTTACAGCGGCTTTCCTTTGATTATTATGACAGCCGTCCGCACGGAAAAATTCTTGTCCGTGTTATAAACTACGTCAACAGCGTTTCCGATATCCTCTCGAACGGTATTATCAATTTCATTCTTGAAATATTCAACCTTGTTTTCATAGTAATATTTATGTTCATTATGCACTGGCAGATGGCTCTTGTCATAATGGCAGGCGTTCCCCTGCTTGCACTTATCATAGGCTTCATAAAAAAGCGTCAGCGTAAAGCCTGGCAGGAGGTCAACAACAAAAGTTCAAACCTCAACGCATATCTCCATGAGGGTCTTGTCGGAGCAAAGGTCACACAGCTTTTTGTCCGCGAAGATGAAAATGCGGAAATTTACAGCGAGCTTTCCGAGGCTTACCGTAAAAAATGGATGAAAGCGGTTACATATAATAACCTGCTCTGGCCGTCAGTCGATACAATATCGGCAATAATCTCCGCCGCAATATATTTCTGCGGACTTATAGTCATAGGACCTGCGAATATTTCTTTCGGTACGATCGTAGCAATGGGCGGCTATGCTTCACGCTTCTGGCAGCCGATAATGAACCTCTCCAATCTGTTCAATAATTTCGTCAATGGTGTATCCTATCTTGAAAGAATTTTTGAAACAATGGACGAGCCTGTTACCGTAAACGATAAGGCAAATGCCGAGGAAATGCCCGAGATCAAGGGCAATGTCACCTTTGATAAGGTCTGCTTCTCCTATGATGAAAGCGCTGAAATTCTGCACGACCTCTCCTTTGATATAAAGGCAGGCGAAAGCGTTGCACTTGTAGGTCCGACTGGTGCAGGAAAAACAACAATAGTAAATCTTATCTCACGCTTTTACGATACAACAGGCGGCAGAGTGCTTATTGACGGAAAAGATATTTCAGAAGTAACTCTGAAATCCCTCCGTTCACAGATGGGAATTATGCTTCAGGACAGCGTTATTTTCAGCGGAACAGTCGAGGATAATATCCGCTACGGCAAGCTTGACGCCGCTCCCGAGGAAATCGAACGTGCATTAAAAACCGTCCGTGCCGATGAATTTATTGAAAATATGGGAGGACTTTCCGCTCCGATAATCGAGAGAGGAGCTTCACTTTCACAGGGACAACGTCAGCTTATCGCATTTGCAAGAACGCTTTTGAGCGACCCGAAAATACTTATACTTGATGAGGCGACCTCAGCGATCGACGCTAAAACGGAAAAGCTCCTGCAGGACGGACTTGATATTCTTCTTAAAGGCAGGACCTCGTTTATCATCGCACACAGACTTTCAACCATACGCAATTGTGATAAAATAATGTATGTTTCCAATAAGGGAATTACAGAATGCGGAAATCACGATGAGCTTATGGCGAAAAAGGGTGATTATTATAAGCTCTATACAGCTTCACTTACGGAATAAAATACACTATGCTTCCACAGGACAGGAAACCCGTCCTCTACAAGAAAATTTAAAGTAAAAGAAATCTGCACAAAGCTATTTTTCAGCCTTGTGCAGATTTTTTATTGCTTCACATTTTTCATTGTAAGCGAAATTCTCTTACGCTTAGCATCAACATCAAGAACCTTGACCTTGACAATATCGCCAACCTTGACAGCTTCAAGAGGATGCCTGATATATTTATCGCAAATCTGCGAAATATGAACAAGTCCGTCCTCATGTACACCAATATCAACAAAGCAGCCGAAATCTATAACATTTCGAATCGTTCCCATAAGCTCCATTCCGGGCTTAAGATCCTTCATCTCCATAACGTCGCCGCTTCTCATAAGCGGAGGAGGCAGCTCGTCACGAGGGTCTCGTCCGGGCTTTTCCAGTTCCTTGATTATATCATTCACGGTGGGAACACCTATTCCGGCATTATCGGCAATTTTTGAAATTCCGACCTTTTTTGCGGCGGCGGAAAACTCACCCATACCTGCATTCTCAAGATCAACAGGTGAAAAACCGCATTCCTCTATGATTTTCTTTGCTGCTTCATAGCTTTCCGGATGAACAGCCGTGTTATCGAGCGGATTTTTTCCGTCACGCACACGCAAAAAGCCTGCGCACTGCTCAAATGCCTTTGGTCCAAGCTTTGATACCTTCAGAAGCTGCTTTCTGTCGGTAAATGAGCCGTTTTCCTCACGGTATGCAACAATATTTTTTGCAATAGTTGAGTTTATGCCCGAAACATACGACAGCAAAGAATGTGAAGCCGTGTTAAGATCAACTCCGACGCTGTTTACGCAGTCCTCAACAACTCCGCCAAGAGCCTCGCCAAGACGTGCCTTTGGCATATCATGCTGATACTGTCCGACGCCGATCGCCTTAGGATCTATCTTTACAAGCTCCGCAAGCGGATCCTGCAATCTTCTTGCAATTGAAACCGCACTTCTGAGCGATACATCATATTCGGGAAATTCCTCCGCCGCAAGCTTTGAAGCGGAATAAACAGAAGCTCCTGCCTCCGATACAACAGCATATGAAACCTTATGCGGGATCTCCTTTATAAGCTCCGCAATAAAGGCCTCGGATTCTCTCGAAGCAGTACCGTTTCCTATCGCAATGATAGTAACACCATGCTTCTGAATAAGCTTTTTTACAAGCGCCTTGCCTCTCTCTATCAAATGCTTATCACCTGTGGTTATGTATGCAACACCTGTATCGAGAACCTTTCCCGTTCCGTCAACAACCGCAAGCTTGCAGCCTGTCCTATAGCCTGGGTCAAGACCAAGTGCAACGCTGTTTTTAACAGGCGGCTGCATAATAAGCTGACGGAGATTTGACGCAAATACCTTAATTGCAGCCTCTGCCGCCTTTTCGGTCAGCTCTGAACGTATTTCCCTCTCAACAGACGGAGCAATAAGACGCTTATAGCTATCCTCGCAGGCATTTTTCACATATTCCGCAGAAGCCGACTGGTTTTTAACATATTTTCCGCAAGCTGCATTCTCACCCATACCCTCGGGAACACTGATATTCACCTTAAGCTTGCCCTCACGCTCTCCACGGTCAAGAGCAAGCACACGATGTCCCGCAATTCTGAAAACAGGCTCGGAATATTCGTAATAATTGTTATATACCGTATCCTCTTCGGGGTCAGAAGCCTCGGAGGCAATAATTCCCTGCTTTGAGTAAATGCTTCTAAGCTCCTTGCGAAGCTCTGCATCGTCGGAAACGTCCTCGGCGATAATATCCATAGCTCCCTGAAGTGCGTCTTCTGCATTTTCAACGCCCTTTTCAGCGTTTATAAATCTTTCAGCCTCTGAACGGGGGTCAGAACCATTCTGCTGAAGCATAAGGAAAACAGCCAGCGTTTCCAATCCCTTTTCACGGGCGACGGAAGCACGGGTCTTTCTCTTCGGCTTGAACGGACGGTAAATATCCTCCACCTCAACAAGCGTAGCCGCCGCAGAAATAGCCGCCGCAATTTCATCGGTCATTTTTTCCTGCTCAGTAATAGCGGCAGATATTTCTTCCTTCCTTTTTTCAAGGTTACGCAGATAGTTGAGCCTGTCGAAAATCTCACGCAGAAGCTGATCGTCAAGCGACCCTGTCAGCTCCTTACGGTAGCGTGCGATAAACGGAATGGTTTTACCGTCATCAATAAGAGCAACAGTATTGTCGATCTGTTCCTGATTCAGTTTGAATTCTGCGGCAAGCGTGCTGTTAATATCCATATTTTATAAAAACTCCTTTTTAAAAATCCTTGATTATTATATCATAAAACTGCCTGAATTTCAAGTCAATTATATATATTATTCATTTGATGTTGTTGGAAACCTCTGTGTTTTCAGGCTTTTTGAGTTTTTGACAGAAATCATATAATTGACTTCAAACCAAAATTTCTACCAACTTTTCTACAAAAATCGCTCTTTTTTGAAATTTTCTATTTCGTCCTCGGTGTTGTCACATTATATTCTATAATTATACGGCTGTGGGCTGTGACGTGTCCTGTACCGTTTCGTTCTTCTTTTTCCTACCACGTTTCTTAGATGCATCAGGCTCTGAACCCTCTGACTTCTTTTCCTCATCGGCAGGCTTTTCGTTCTTGTCACCGCCAAGCACTCTTGCGATAGTTTCAGCAGAAGCGACTTTCGCATTGTACTCCAAATGGCTGTAAAGGTTCGCTGTAATGTTGAATGTCGCATGACCGAGCCACTCCTGAATTACCTTCATCGGAATGTCATTTGCAAGCAGAAGGCTGGCACAGCTGTGACGGAGGTCATGGAAACGGAGCATCTTCATATCGTGTTTTTTGATGACTTCGTGGAAGTCATGCGTTACCGTATTGGGGCTGATGAGCTTGCCAAACGGATCAACACATACAAAGCCGTCAAACTCCGTGCTGTACTCCTTGCCGCCAAGTTTCTTATAGTGCTTGTCCATCTTCCTCTTTTCAAGGAGCATCTCCTCGATGTGAGGGATAAGCGGCAGAGTTCTTCTGATGGAGTTCGTTTTCAGACGAGTTTCCACGAACAGCTTCGGATCACCGTTTTCATCATAATCGCTAACGACCTTACGCTCGATAGAAATGGTCTTTTTCTTGAAGTCTATGGAGTCCCACTTCAGACCGAGTATCTCACAGCGGCGCAGACCGTACTAGGCAGCGATGTGAACGATGAGTTCCAGCTTGTGACCCTTGAACACCTCAAACAGTTCGTTCAGTTCATCTTCGTTGTAAAAGACGGCTTCATGACTCTCTGCTCTCGGTACTACCATTTTATCCATAGGGTGCTGCTCAATGTGTTCCATTTTTACAGCCCATGCAAAGGCAGAGTGGATAGCAAGGTAATACTGCTTGATTGAACTACCCTTTAAGCCCTGGTTGAGAAATGCCTGAATCGGGACATAGGTCATTCTGTCAAGCATAATGTCAGGGTACTTTTCATTCAGGTACTGCATAAAGCGTTCAATGATACGCTTGTAGCATTGGAGCGTTGTTCTCGCAACATTAGGCTTGATAGCTGTCAGCCACTCCGAAAAGAAAGCTGAAAGTTCCTGATTGCTTGCTGTATTGTTATCCTCATCTGCGTTTCCGCTGTTGACGAGTGCAACCTTGCTCTTAGCACGCTCTTCCTCAAATTCCGTGACGATCTTTTCGACCGCTTCGCCGAGGACGGTGACCGATTAAGTATTCGGGCAATTGCCCGAATACTTAATCCTTGAGCTTTTAAAACCCTTGACTTTTCTCTTTCTTCTGTGGTAAAATGAGTGTAGTGGCACATATTGCTCCTCCTGTTCTGGGTTGTGTGGTTACTCCCATTCAATAAGGGGCTTGCCCCATCATTTAACGTGGCAATGGTTAGCGAAGCCAACCTATGTTCAGTGGGAGATTGAACTCCCACTGAACAGTAAATGGAACCCGCCGCCTTAGAGGCGGGGGACATCTTGCCTAAGTTATAACACGAGTTGCTTTATGTGTCATCATTTTTTTCAAGTGTTACACTTATATCGTACCCGTCAAACCCTCCCCCGCCTTTACCGCACTTAATCCAAATGCTAAAAT
>CAZUDC010000010.1:0-20924 GCA_964619105.1 uncultured Ruminococcus sp. | reverse complement strand
TATATATAGTATATTCTCACAGCTTTATCCAATCTTAATTCGGAGGCATAAACCTATGGCAAAAGAAAAAGCAAAAAAAGAACCTAAAGCTCCAAAAACGGAAAAAGAAATAAAAAAGAAAGCTCCAATAAAAGTCAATCCAATTCTTAGGCTTGAAAAAAATGTTAAAGTCGAGCTTCAGAATTATCTTTTCGGAACAAATGAAAAAAAGCTTATGGTTTCCGAAGATTTTCTTAATGAAATGACTGTAAAATACATATCTAAACGTATGAGCATAATCAATACCTCTTATGTAAATATGCACTCAACTCGTTCTGCTAACAATTTTTTCAGATATACAGCAGAAATAGAGCGTCTGATTGACGATCTTATTGGACTTGAAAAGTATTATCCGTTTAAAAACCCTGTTCCAAGCGTATATAAACGCAACTATCTTAACCATAAACCAACTGCAACTACAGAAATGATAGCAAGGATATGGAAACACGCAACTCAAAAACACCCTATCAAGGAAGGAACTTCTATTGAAGACATTGAACCAAGAATTGTGCTTTTTTATGATAATATAATAAGCGATCTCATTTCCCAAAGGGAACATTATTCTGAATATGATATGGAGCTTATTGATTCCTACTATATACAAATTCATGGTGAACCCTTGGAAAAGCCTGTTGATCAGCCAGCCGAAGACATTGAGTCTTCCTCCGAAAGCTCTGAAATTGAGCCAGAATCTTCTGAAACAGAATCTCAAACAGAAGAAGAATTTAAGCTTGACCTTGATGGTGCTGAAGTTTAAACAAAAAATGCCCTGCCGAAAACGGCTTGGCATTTTTTATTATCCATTTATGGATATCATTCTTTTATAGACCTCATCCCTTGCTGATAACTGTTCTCGCGCAGTATTAAGCGTAGAATCAGTAATGCAATCACCGCCTATTATTCTTGCAATCTCTCCCACCCTTTCATTTTTATCAAGAACCTTGACCTCTGTATAGGTTCTGTCAACATTTATATTCTTTTCAATAAATAAATGAGTATCCGCCATTACAGCAATCTGCGCAAGGTGGGTCACACAAAGTATCTGCCTGCTTCTCGAAGTCTCACGCAGCTTAACTCCGATTTTTTGTGCAGCCTTTCCGCTTACTCCAGTATCGATCTCGTCAAATATCATAGTTGAAACATCACCCTTTTCAGCAGTGATATTTTTTATAGCAAGCATAATTCTTGATAATTCACCGCCTGAAGCTATTTTGGCAATCGGCTTGGCAGGCTCTCCTGCGTTTACAGAAATCAGCAGCTCCATCGTATCCATTCCCGAGCTTGTTAGCTTTCCATGCTCCTGCGATATTTCAAGCTTAACATTCGGCATATCAAGAAATCTAAGCTCATTTTCAATTTTTTCGGATAAAATATCGGCCGCTTCACGCCTTTTCTTGGAAAGCACCTTTGCTTTGTCGCTTACAAGCTTAAGAAGCTCGTTTTTTTCAACTGTAAGGCGCTTTATTTCCTCTGTATTATCAATTAACTCCGCCTCTTCGCTACACGCATCATTGTATTTTTCAATAACGTCTTTAAGTTCGGGACCATATTTCTTTTTTATTGAAATAAGTGTATCACGCCTGTTATCGAGATAGGAAAGTCTGCTTTCGTCAACATCAATACTATTGTTTAAAGCTCTAAGTGAATCCGATATATCACCAGCTTCAATTTTCAAGCCTTCAAGACGCTCTACTATCTCATCAAGTTCAGGCATAATCTCCGAATAACGCTTTACTTCCGATATAGCATCTGTAATAACACCGCAAATACCATCATCATCATCGTCACCAGAAAGCTCCTGTGCAGATGTAACAAGCATTCTCGAAATATTGCTGCTATTGTTTATTACAGTAAACTCACGCTCAATGCGTTTGTCCTCATTTTCATCGGTAATTCCCGCTTCCTTGATTTCATCGGTCATAATACGCAGTGATTCAATACGACTTATTTTTTCCGCTTCATTATCGGAAAGCTTCTTTATTCTTCTTGATATTTCCTGAAGTCGGTGAAAGCTCTCGTGATAATCGGAAATATCATTCTCAAGACCTGCAAAATTATCCACTATATCAATATGCTTTTCAGGATACATAAGTATTCTGTTGTCATGCTGACCGTGAACATCTATCAGTGTTAAACCTATTTCTCTTAAAACCGACACGGAGGATGTCCTTGAATTAATGCGAACATTACTGCCACCGTCCGATGATATTATACGGGTTACAAGAAGCTCATCATCTGAATGGTCAATACCGAATTCATCAAGCTTTTCTTTTGTTTCCGCCGAAAGAGCCTTAAATAGTGCAGTAACCGACGCTTTTTCACAGCCTGATCGGACAATATCCTTGCTTACTCTCTTTCCAAGTATAGCATTTATACCATTGATAAGTATGGATTTACCTGCACCTGTTTCTCCAGTGAAAACGTTAAAATCATTTGTAAACGGAATAACAGCATGTTCAATTACCGCAAGATTATCAATACAAAGCTCACAAAGCATATAAAAACTTCCTCTAATTACAAAATCATATCTCTTAAGTTGCAGCAAAGCTCTGCCGCTGCTTTTTCACTCGGCATAAGAACGAATATCGTATCATCGCCTGCAATCGTCCCAACAATTCCAATATATTCCATTTTATCAAGCATCGCACAAGCCGCCTGAGCCATTCCCGTATGACATTTCAACACGATGGTATTCATCGCATATACAATATCTCTTACGGAATCCTTTAAAATGGTTGGACAATCCATAAGCTCCTTGATCGGTGGAATATATTTATACACACCATCTGATTCTTTTTTTAAATTAAGCTCATTTATATCCCTTGAAAGAGTTGCCTGTGTTACGCTTATACTTCTTTTTTCAAGATACTCCTTAAGCATCTCCTGTGTTGAAATATCATTATTCATAACAATATCAACTATGATATTCTGCCTTTCCTTCTTTATCATACAGCCTCCGAAAGCGCTATTTTATTGGGTTCATAAGCTTGTTGTTCACAGCGTCATAGAACGAGTTCCCCTTGATATCTATAAGACGCAGCTTTTTTTCAGACCTTGAAATAACAAGATGCTCGTCCCTTTCAAACCTGCATTCAAATTTACCATCAACCGAAAAATATATTTCATTATCATCACTTGAAAAATGACGGATCTCAAGCCTCCTGTCAGCGTTAAAAAGCATTGTTCTTGACGAAAGCGAATGCGGACATATCGGGGTCATCTGGATAGTTTCCATAATCGGCTCAACTATTGGACCTCCTGCTGATAATGCATAGGCGGTGGAACCTGTGGGGGTTGAAAAAACAACCCCGTCTGAACGAATTGAGCTGACAATGATATTATCTGTTGAAATTTCATAGCTGCATATATTAGAATACGGTCTTGCAACTACTATATCATTCAATGCAGTATAGCTTGAAATCACTTTATCACCATGCATCTGAACTACATCAAGCATCATCCTTGATTCTATCAGATAATCATGAGTTTTAAGTCTTGAAATATTATCAAGCTCATCAATTTCCATTGATGCCATAAACCCTAAATGCCCCGTATTAACTCCGAGCAAGGGTTTATCGTACTCCGAAGCATAATGTGACGCTTTAAGTATCGTGCCATCACCTCCAATAGCAATTATAGCCTCACAATCAGCGGCAATACTGTACATATCACCGTAATTGATAAATTTTTCGTCCGAAAACTCATTTTTATACTCTCTATCTGTATAAATATCAATATCAAGCTCGTGAAGCTTTTCACAAAGCTTTCTTGCAGTAGATAGAGCATTCGGCTTTGTAAAATTCGGATAAAGAACTATATTCATACTCTTTTCAATCCTTTCCACCAAATGTTCCGAAAGCCGCCTCGACAATGCTCATAACGTCATTTACAGCAGCTGTGTCATTACTGCGTACTACATATGAAAGATATTCTACGTTTCCGTCGCCGCCGCATATAGGGGAATAATCCAGCTTTTCAATTGTAAGCTCGTTTTGTGAAAAAAAAGCTATAATTTCATTAAGCACCCTGATATGTACCTTTTTATCCTTGACTATACCATTTTTTCCTATGTCTGATTTTCCCGCTTCGAACTGCGGCTTTATAAGTACAGCGGCAGAGCTTCCCTCTCTCATAAAATCGGAAAGCTTAGGGATTATTTTTTTCAGCGATACAAATGAAACATCAACACTGAAAAAGCACGGATATGGATCAAAATATTCGGGAAAAAGCTCGTTGAAATTGGTTTTCTCCATATTGCATACTCTGCTGTCAGAGCATAATTTTTTGTCAAGCTGATCGTGACCTACATCTACCGCATAAACATAATCTGCTCCATTCTGAAGCATACAATCGGTAAAACCGCCTGTTGACGCACCGATATCCATACATATCTTGCCATTGATATCAATTCCGAATGTGTCAATCGCCTTTTCAAGCTTCAGACCGCCACGTCCGACATATTTCAACGCTGTTCCGGTAAATTCAACATTATCATTTTCAGAAACCTCTGTGGAAGGCTTTAATACAACCTTTCCATTTATAGTAATGTCACCGTTTTTTATATGCTCCTTAGCTCTTTCACGGCTTTTTATTATTTTATTTTCAACAAGGAAACTATCAATTCTCAATATCGTTCACCATCTTGCCAATTGCTTCAACCATGGAGCTTTTGTCCATTTTAAATCTTTCCATAGTTTGCTCAATACCTTCATTAGGGATAAATCCATTTGAAGCAACGATCTCATAAGAACCCTTAAAGCCTGATTCAAAAAGTCTTAAAAGCAAATGCTCTGCAATTCCGTTTGATTTTGAACTTTCCTCAAAAAACAAAATTCTTTTATAATTAAGGCAAATACCTACAACTTCATCCTCAATAGGAAAAATCCTCACAAGCTTTAGTATATCAAAATTTCCTGCTTTTTCCAAACGATTTATTTCAAGAACACGCTCAAACAGTCTTCCAAAAGAAATCACAAGGCAGCTGCTATCAAAACATATATGACAAAAGGAAACTGTATCATATCTGTTATCCTTCAATCCAAAGCCTTCACTTCCCTTTGGATAACGAACTGCAACAGGACCTTTGCAATCATAAAAGGCCGTTTTCAAACATAGCATCTGCTCCTTATAATTGGACGGTGAAAAAATGGTAATATTAGGGATACCTGTCAGCATCGGAATATCAAAAACGCCTTGATGAGTTTCTCCATCCTCTCCGACAAAGCCCGCTCTGTCAACGGCAAGAACAATATGAGTATTTTCTATTGAAACATCATGTATGATCTCATCAAAGGATCTTTGAAGAAAGCTTGAATAAACAGCAAAAACAGGAAGCTTTCCACAGCTTGCAAGTCCTGAACAAAAGGTTACAGCGTGTTCCTCTGCTATTCCAACATCAAAAAAGCGTTCAGGAAAGCTTGATGCAAAATATTGTAAGCCTGTGCCATATTTCATAGCCGCAGTAACGGCACAGATATTATCATCTGTTTCTGCAAGCTTTGATAATGTGCGTCCAAAATTTTCTGAAAAGCTGTCATGACTAAAATTATCAGGATTTTCCTTTGAGTAACCACTGCTTGGTATGCTGTGAAAAGCTCCTGGATTTATTTCCGCAGGCGCAAAGCCTTTACCCTTTACAGTATTAATATGTATAAAAACAGGTTTCTCTATCCTTTTTGCCATTCTTAATGTGTCTTCAATCTCCGCAAGATTATGTCCGTCAACAGGTCCTAAGTAAACAAAGCCAAGATCCTCGAACATCGTTGAATGATAAAGCATAGTTTTAAGTACCGATTTTGAAGAAACAAGAATTTTTTTTACAGGTTCACCAACAACAGGCAAATTGTCCAGCGTATGCTCAACGGACTTTTTTATATCAAGATATCGCTGATCTCCTCTTATTGATGTTAGATATTTTGCTAGAGCACCAACATTCTTGGATATTGACATATCGTTATGATTCAGTATGACAATAAGGTTTCCTGTACTTTTTCCAGCATTGTTAAGTCCTTCGTATGAAAGTCCACCAGTAAAAGCTCCATCGCCTATTATTGCAACAGCTCTATGCTTGGTATCCCCACTTATTCTCATTGCTTCAGCCATACCAAGTGCGGCAGATATAGAATTACTGCTATGTCCGCTGACAAACGTATCATGAACAGACTCCTTCGGACGAATAAAACCAGATATACCATCTTTTTTTCGAAGAGTCGAAAAGCTGTTGTATCTTCCTGTAAGAATTTTGTGTGCGTATGCCTGATGACCTACGTCCCAGACAAGCTTATCATCAGGTGAATCAAAAACCCTGTGCAATGCAACTGTCAACTCAATCGTTCCAAGATTTGATGCAAGATGTCCGCCGTTTTTCATGACATTTTTTATAATATATTTGCGCAGCTCACGACATACCTGTCTGCACTCCGAATAATCCATTTTTTTTAAATCACTTGGCAGATCAAGCTCTCCAAGATTTATCTCATTTTTTTTCAAGATTTCCTCCGATTATATCTCAACAGGCATAACAAAAGCAATAATTATACCAAGAATAACTCCGCCTAAGACCTCAAACGGCGTATGTCCAAGATATTCCTTAAAATCCTTTTGCTTTTTAGGCTTTTTAGATGGCTTTTTGTATGCATCATAATTTGGTATTTCAATACCCTCTTCATTGAAATACTTATTCATTCTGTTAAGCTGATGTGCATGAAGTCCCGCCGCACGTCTTACGCCCATAGCGTCGTACATAACGATAAGTGCAACAATGAGCATCAAGGCAAACTCAACAGACTCCGGTCCGCACAGTCTGTATGTTGCAACGGAAGCCGAGCATACAAGTGCAGAATGTGAGCTTGGCATACCGCCTGAACCAATCAATCTTTCCGCACGAAATGTTTTATTATTGAACGCATGGATAATCGTTTTTATTATCTGTGCGGCACACCATGAAACAACAGCTGTCGCAAGCGTATAATTATAATACATAAGCCAATCCTCCGATTTTATTTATTCCTTTTCAAAAGATACCTACTTATTTCATTTATAAAGCCTCTATCCTCAAAAACTGACAAACATTCCATAGCTTCATCTGTAAGCCTTTGTGCGATCCTTTCAGCTTCATCAATTCCACACAAAACAGCAGAAGTATTTTTTTCATTCTGTTTATCACTGCCAACCGGCTTACCCAGAACTGTTTCATTTCCTTTAATATCAAGAATATCATCGATTATTTGAAAAGCTGCGCCAAGCTTTTCGCCATATTCGCCTGCTATCTGAACCTTATCAAATGCTTTAGCCGCAATGCAGCCCATTTCACACGATGCTCTGATAAGCGCACCTGTTTTCATTCTGTACATTTCAAATAAGCTATCTTTATCCGTTATTTTCGCCTGACATACCGTATCAATAACTTGACCGCCTATCATTCCGTAGGTGCCAATCGCTTTAGAAAGAATGGTTATAAGCTTTACCTTAACCTCGTCAGTCAAAAAGCGATCAACAGCAATGATTTCAAAGGCTTTATTTTCAAGCGCATCACCTGCAAGCAGTGCCATCGCCTCGCCGTAAGCCTTATGGCAGGACAGCTTTCCTCGTCTGAAATCATCATCGTCCATACAAGGCAAATCATCATGAATAAGGGAAAAAGCATGGATCATCTCAATTGCACAGGCGGCTGAAACAGCGGCTTGCTCTTCGCCTCCGCAAAGCCTGCAAAATTCCTTTACAAGCATTGCACGAACACGTTTTCCACCTGCAAAAAGCGTGTAGCTCATAGCATCAGCTAATTTCCTTTGCAGTCCGCAGCCTTCCAGTTCTTTTTTCATATACTCTTCAAGCTCAGAATTGGTTGTTTCCGTATACCTGTCAAGTCTTGCCTGATTAATATCGGAAATAATGCTATTTGACATAAACAAGTCCCCTTATTCCTTAACATCTTCAACCGTGACAAGCATTTCAGCCTTATCAAGCTCTTTCCTACAACCTTCAACAAGCTTTGTTCCCTCTTTATAAAGTTTAATTGAATCGTCAAGGGAAATGTCCTTATCCTCAAGGGCAGCTATAATTTCATCAATTCTTTTTATAGAAGCTTCAAATTTCATTTTTATCCTTCCTTATGACAGCTTTTACCTCGCCGTCAGCAAGTTTTAAGCATATACTATCGTTATTTTTAAGCTCAGATACCGAATGAACGAGCCTTTCTGCTTTATATACTAGTGAATATCCCCTTGTCATGATCTTAATCGGACTTAGATTATCAAGTGCAGCAAGCCTTGAATCAAGCTGTGCATATCCAAGCTCAAGCTTATTTTTCAAAAGCAAATTCATAGCTTTTTGACGTTCGTCAAGGTTATCCCTCAAAGCTATTATTCTGTTATAAGGTTCAAGTGAATTTAAATACTTTTCCTTATTTTCAAGCAGAATACGCATTAATGCGATCTTTTCCTCTATTTTTTTATCAAGCTTTGATTCAGATGCTTTTAAAAAGGCTTTCAACACCGACAGCTCAGGTACAACAAGCTCTGCCGCTGCCGATGGAGTAGATGCACGAAGATCGGCCGCATAATCCGCAATAGTTGTATCAGTTTCATGCCCAACAGCGGAAACGACAGGTGTTTTACAGCAATATATCGCTCTTGCAACGCTTTCACTGTTAAAAGCCATAAGCTCTTCAAGCGAACCGCCGCCCCTTCCGACTATTATAACATCATTTTCACTTTTATCGGCTGCTCTTAACGCCGCACAAATACTTTCGGGAGCATCAGCACCCTGTACAAGGCAGGGATAAACAGTGATCTCCGTAATCGGATATCTTCTTGAAATGATATTAAGCATATCCTGCAAAGCTGCTGCGTCAGTTGAAGTAACAATGCCTATCCTTTTCGGAAAATGCGGAAGTGATTTTTTCTGTTCTTCATCAAAAATGCCTTCAGCCGTAAGCCTGTCCTTCAGCTGTTCATAAGCTATATATAAAGCACCAATTCCATCAGGCTGCATATCGTTTACACACAGCTGGTATACTCCGTCGCGTTCATAAACCTGAACATTTGCCGAAATAATGACCGCCATACCTGACTGCGGAGAAAACATAAGCCTTGAAGTTGCACCGTTAAACATAACCGCCTTAACAGAGCTTTCACCGTCCTTTAGAGTAAAATACAGATGTCCTGATTTAGCGTGTCTTGTGAAATTTGATATTTCTCCTCTTATCAGGATACCTTTAAGTATTTTATCCTCCTTCAGCTTAAACGAAATATATCTGTTAAGCTGACTTACAGTATAAACACCTGTCATAAAGCTTTCTCCTTAACAGCCGCATATACAGCCGTTCCAACTGCGTTATCGCAGGAAAATTCAGGCTCAGCAAAAAAAGCGTCAAAGCTTTTGATAAGCTTATCCCGGATTATTTTGTCCGACATTACGCCTCCTGCATAAACAATAGGCAGCTTCCCATATTTTTCAACAGCAAACTCTGTCATAGCGGTTATTGTTGAACAAACACTATCAAGGCAGTAATACGCAATATCCACCGCAGCTTCATTTTCTTCAACCATTTTACGGCACTTATTCTCCAATCCGGAAAGGCAACAACTGCCGTCCTTCAAAACAACCTTTATTTTAAACTTTTTTTCACTCTTTACGGCAAGACCTTCAAGCTCTTTGCCGCAGGGAAATTTCAGACCAAGCATAAGACCAACTCTATCTATTGCCTGACCGGCCTTTAAATCAAGCGAGGTGCATATTTCGGTTATTTTAAAAACCGTATCATTATCAGGCTCAACAAAAAGGCAATCGGTCGTACCGCCGCTCACATGAAAAGCAATAAAGCTTTCTTTTATCAAATCAAGCCTTCCTGCTGAAAAAAGTGCAGCAAGTATATGTCCTATCTGGTGCGACGTCTTATGAACACTGATACCTTTGAACGAGCCAAGTGAATCAGCAAGTCCTTCTCCGCATAAAAAACAAGGCATATATGAACCTTCAATATTTCTCGGTCTGATAGAAACACCTATTGCCGCAGGCGATAATCTTTTTCCATCGAACAACTCTGAAATTCTTTCGGGCAGCTGCTTCGTATGATGAAAAACAGCGTCGCTTTGGCGAAGTCCAAGTTCGCCCTCCTTTACAGGAAGCAACTTCTTTGATTGGAATACTTCCATCCTTTCAGTATCAACAAGAGCCGCCGAGGTTGTATAATTGCTTGTATCTATTCCAAGAAAAAACGGCATTATTCTTCTGTACCTGCCTTACCTTCAAGCTCCTTGGCAACAACACCAAGAACACCGTTGAT
Source organism: uncultured Ruminococcus sp. (assembly GCA_964619105.1). Lineage (GTDB taxonomy): Bacteria > Bacillota > Clostridia > Oscillospirales > Ruminococcaceae > UMGS363. The sequence continues at coordinate 10,600 of CAZUDC010000010.1, read as the reverse complement.
AAATTTAACATCAGGCGTATAGGTATATTTTTTAGCAATTATCACCGCTTCGCTGACTGCAACATTATTCGGAACCTTATCATTATAAAGCATTTCATAGATTGCAACACGGAGAATCGCAATACTTACCTTAGGTATTCTCGAAAACTGACGCTTTTCACTGTTTTTTGCAATTATCTCATCAATTTCTTCCGATTTTTCATTTATTGCAATAAAAAGCTGCTCGCATTCCTCGTTCATTTCAAACTCATCGACCTCATATGCCGCATCAATGACAGAATCGGCAGAATCGGCTGTAAATAGCTTTTCAAAGGTCAACAAAAAAGCCGCTTCTCTTATTTCACTTCTTTTCAAAATTTTCATATCCTTTCATTTTATGCACAGAAAAGCAAGCCCTGTATCAGAATCACCGAAAAGAGCCTGCTTTCATATTAAGTATCAGCCGAAAAACCTTCTATAATGACATTCACCTTATTAACAATTATTCCTGTCATATTCTGAATATCATTTTTAACTTTATCCTGTATTTTTTCCGCTGCCTGCTTCACCTTACAATTAGGATCAACAACAACATTCACAGTTACATCAACCGTACCACTTTCCCCGATAATAGCAATTGCCGAGCGATCCTTTTTATCGAAAATACTACCAAAGCGTATCCTGCTATCAGTTATGCCGTCAACACCGTCAATTGCTCTGACTGCAAGTTCAACGATTTTTGAAACAACATCTTCAGAAACCTTGATGCTGTTCACCTGAACATCATTGATTTTATCCATTTGATAATCCTCCTTACGTCTGATTGACTGACAGATTCATAAGGATCATCTTTATAGTCAGCAATCTGAAATATCTGTAATAATGCCGCTGACTGACACTAAATATTTATATTTTAAAAAATGCTCATCATAATCAGCAGCCATATAATATATTATAGCAGATTTTTTCAGATTGTACAACTACTTTACCTCAAAAATTCTTATATTTTCTGCGGGAATTGTAACCTCTGTTAACAAAATATCTTTAATTTGAGCTGCTTGTTCCACCTTAAGACCCTCCGATTTCACAACAACGCTTGCTGTACTGTCATTAAGAAATACAACACAGTCGCTGAAGCCCTGTGCTTTTATCAGATTTTCGATTTTACTTTCACTTTCGGTAAGCTGTGAAAGAGTGATGGATTCATTTGTATAAACTGCCGTTTCCTCATCGGAAAGATCTCCTCCGTTAAGTATCATAGAGAGAGTTTCAACAGCTTCATCTCGGCTTGTCATACGGCTAAGACGAACCTGTGCAAAATAATCATTCGTCCCCTCTGCGCTTACAAATGCTGCATCGCCGTAGTTTATCTGTCCCGAAGAGTCTGAGCTGCTGTTCATAACATTTTGCGAAATCTCGTCCTCCGTTGAAGTTAATGCGTAATTCATATAAACAGCGATCGTAAGTATCAACGTCAAACAAGCAAGGATTATCTGTTTTTTTCCGATAATTAGATTAAGTCGTTTCATATTCTAGCCTCCGATTATTTCATTTCAGCAACATATATTCTGCTGCTTGGGATTTTTAATGCGGTCGAAGCCGCCTGATAAATCTTTTCACATACCTTCGGATCATCACCTCCCTCACAGACAATGACAATTCCTCCAACCTCGGGTATTTTCACCTTTCTTACAAGAGCCTCCTTTGATGAGCCTTCATCTATAATAACTATCTCATTTTCTGTGCTTCCTGTACTTTGACGATATTCCTCAGCGTAAACATACTCCTCTGTCGAGATTATATTTATAAGAACCTTGACCTTTCCAACTCCCTCAATTGAAGACAGTAGCTCCGAAAGTCTTTCCTCCGCTTCCAGTGAATACTTATCAGAAGTAGAAAAGTCTGCATTTATCCTGCTTATACCATCTGTTTCCTTTTCGTCAATGGAATCAGAAAGAATTATAAGCACCATAATCAGCAGTCCTGCCGCAATAAGTATTTTCGGAAATGCAGGCTTTTGTGTAAAGTCTTTCAGCTTACTTTTTATCTCATTCTTATTCATTCCAACTTCTCCTCGATTTTTATAAGAGTATCCTCACTCATTTCTTTTTTAACTATGTCAATTATCTCATCTCCCTGTAAAATGCTTTCAGCAGTTATTATGATCTCATTAATATATATGCCTCCATTTTCCGAAATAGTAATACTTGTCTTGACTTTGTAATAAGGAATTTTGCTATCTTTAAGCAGATTCCCGATTTGACTGCTTATATTTCTTTCTATTGAACTTTTAAAGTATTCAGATACACAATTTTCGTTATATTTAATTTTTTCATCTGCTGATACGCTTAACTCTTCAATATCCGTTATTTTATTTATGCTTTCCTTGACAGGAGCTGTCAAACACAGTACAAATATCAGCGAAAAAATCATTTTCATCTGCTTCTCATATTTTTCAGACGGATAAATCGACTCAAAAATATTCATCAAAATTCCGATAATACCAGCTGAAATTATTATTAATCGTATATGCTCCATTTTTCTCCCCTAAAACATATCCAAACCTACTAGCATCATTACAGCAGTTGCCGTTATTAGCATCATCGCAAAGCATATCAGCAGGCTTGCAATAACCGAAAGTACAACTGCTGAATTATGTGCAAGTATTTTTATCCCTTTTAGTCCGAATATTCCGCTGACAAGCTCCGCTGTGCAAAATGCAAGTCTTATCAGAACTATCTCTGCCAATGAAGGAAAAACCGATAAAAAAACTACCGCTATTCCAAAAAAGCCTGCTCCGCCTCTGAGTATTCCAAGACTTGATTTAAGCGTAGTATAGGCATCTGCAACTGCTCCACCTATTACGGGAACACAATTTGAAACAAGATACTTCGCCGCCTTTACTCCAAGCGTATCAGCAGAAGCACCTATTATGCTTTGCAATGAAAGAAGTCCGATAAAAACTGTCATAATAAAGCCCAATACAAGCTTTACTGCCTTATAAATAAAATCCGTTATATAAACAAGATTCAGATTGCTGTTAATTGCTTCAATAATTCCAAGTGCCATGCACATAGATACAAACGGCATAAGTAAATCTGCCACAGCAGCAGAAGCAAATTCCGAGCATAGCATAAGAAATATGCTGTAAACCGAAGCTGAAGAAACACTTCCTGATGACGCAATTATTCCCGAAAAAATCGGCACATATGAAGTTATAAACTCACTTCCGCTATAAAGCGTGTCTGCGGCAGTACTTACACAATTAACTACTGGCTCTGAAACAATACCAACAGCTATCAACACACATACATTTTCATAAACTCTTGATACTCCCTTACTTTCAAGGCAGCTGCCGAAATTCTGCGTCACAGCCGCCGCAATAATTACAGCAAAAAGTGTTGCTGTCAACTTCAACGGATAGCTTATCCGACTTTTCAGCTGACCAAGCATATACTTAAATACATCATACGGAGTTATTTTTGTTATACTCTCAGCATTATCGGGAGAAATCCCATTTTTCTCAATAATTTCAGCCGCATCGGAAGGCACAGAATTATCCAAATCCGAAAAATCGATCCCCATTTCATGTGAAAGCTCATTATTAACTTTTCCCTCGGCAAAGGAATTTATTGAAAAAAAGAAAACAAATAAAATAATCGAAATTACAGCTGAAATTAAGCTTCTCATATTAAAAGCTCCTCAAATCTGTGAAAATGAAATTATGGTCTGCACTACCTGTTCAAAAAGCGGCATAGCCGTCACAGTAAGACCCACCCGTCCTGCTAACTCTGCCTGTGAAGACAGCAAGGTATCCCCGCAATCCCTGCACATATCAGAAGCAAGCTGCGAAATATAACATATTCCGGTCGCTTTAAAAAGTATTTTAAGATAATCAGCATCAGATGATGAATACTCAAAAATTGTCCTAACTGTTTCTATCAACGGCAAAATATAAATCAGAATAAAGGAAAATACAAGCACTGCCGCCGCAATTCTTATGTAAACCTGATACTCCCTTGATTCTTTATCGAAAAGTCTGCATAATACTGTTGAGATCACACAGACGCAAACAATTTTAATTATATCCATAGCGTCAGAAACCAAAAACCGTCTTAACAGTTTCAAATAACGCTGCTATTTCATCTATCAATACCAGAAGAACCGTTATAAGCCCCGCTATGGTTACAATCAGTCCATATTCCTCACGTTCAGATTTTTTCAGTACCATATTAAGAACAGCCACAATTATCCCCACTCCCGCTATCTTAAAAATCAGATCAAGATCCATTTTAAAATTCACCTCATATTCTGTTCATATTAACAATATTGCAATAAATGCTCCGCACAGAACACCGAGCGAACGATAAAGCCTTCCTTTTGCAATATATTCCTTTTCTGCATTTTTCAGCATCATTTCAACCTCATTTTTTTCGTACTTAATAGTGTTAAGCTGACCGCAAATGTCTGTTTTTCCAAGCTTACGCCCTATATCATTTATAAACTCTATTTCCTCATTGTTAAGGAAATCATAATTACACTCAGAAACTGATTTTTCCCATAAAAAGGAAAAATCAGTTTCCTTTTCCGAATGAACGGCTTTAAGAAAACCAAGCTCCTCAAAACGTTTATTACAGCGCAGTCTTTTCATTATATCCCAAACCTCGGCAGCATCATATTCTATCATCAAGGAGATGTCCTCAAGCATATAGGATATGTTTTTCAAAAATGTACATCTCAATTTCAAGCGTCTGGAAAAATAACTTCCTATAATTGAACTTATTACAATTAAGGTAAAAATAAAAAATGTTTTCATAACTCGTCAGTTCCATATATTCTGCAAGCTTTTTCCCCTGTTCTGCTAAGGAATGCTATGTAATTAAAATCTGCCCAGAATGGAAGCTTTCTTTTTATATCTTCAATTGATGAGCCATGCAATGACGCACAAATTTTTACTCCGCAAGTCATAGCATAGCTTATAAAATCAAATTCTTCAGATGAACTGGCTTCATCAAAAACAATTATTTCAGGTGACATTACTCTAACCGCTGTTTCAAGACCCTTTGCTTTTGGATAACCGTCAAAAACATCTGTATTCAAGCCAACATCATTCTGTGGCACACCCTCAAAGCAAGCCGCTATCTCCGAACGCTCATCAATTACAGAAAGCTTATATTTATTTCCGATAAGTCTGCATAGATCACGAAGAACGGTTGTCTTACCGCTTGACGGTTCGCCTGCAACAAGTAGATTTTTTAAACCTGAACTGAAAACTCTGTTGTATATCTCTTCTCCTACACCTATGATCTCACGGCTTAATCTTAAATTCAGGCTGCTTATATTTTTTATGTTGGATATTTTGCCGTTATTGTAAACTGCTGTTCCGCAGATTCCTGCTCTATGACCGTATTCAAGCGTTATAAAGCCATTGCATATATCTTCCTGAAAAGAATGAACGGAATTTCTGCAAAAAGCATAAAAAATACTATCCATTTCAGTTGAACTTATTTTTATACATTTTTTATCGAATTGTCTGACCGCTTCTCCATTAATATTCAAAAAAAACATTTCTGAATTTTTCATCAGAATAAGCGGTTGCTCACGCCTTAAGCGTATTTCAGTCATATCAGAAACAACATCTTTAAGTCTATTCTTTAATCTGTCGGGAAAATATCTGATAATATCCTTGTTCACTGGTTTTTTTCCTATTTCCATATAAGAAACAGCACTTCCCTTCCAAAAACCTTTTACTCAATTCTATGCTATAACGGACAAGTATAGAACAAAAAAAGACTTTCGGTTTTATTCTCCTCAAAAGGACAATAATTCCAAAAGTCTTTTTTATATTATTGCTCCACCAATTAAATCATGAGGTTTTATGCGAAGAACCACAGCCGAAAGTCTAGGAAGAAAACCACAGGAATATGCAAATATTTCAAGGCTTACTGACGACGGATTTCGGTTGTGGTGCAAGCAGAAAATTCAGGAGTTGATTGGGGGAGCAATAATTATTCTTATTCGACCCAAACATCCTCTATTTCGTGACGTTTAGGTCTTCCCATAAGCTCTTTTAAAGCTTTCTGTGGAGAAACACCGTTGAACAAAACCTTATAGCATTGCTCCGTTATCGGCATACTAACACCAACACTCTGTGCAAGCTCATACGCTACCTTTGTGCAGGTATATCCCTCAACAGTACCAATCTTTTTTACAGCTTCATCTGGAGAAACACCCTGACCGATAAGAATTCCCGCTCTGCGGTTTCTGCTGTGCATGCTTGTACAAGTAACAATCAGATCGCCAATACCGCTCAAGCCTGCAAAGGTATCACTTTCTCCTCCAAGCTTTACGCCAAGGCGAGCTATCTCAGTTATTCCTCTTGTCATAAGAGCCGCCTTTGTATTATCGCCGAAACCCATTCCGTCACAAACACCTGCACAAAGAGCGATTATGTTTTTTAACGATCCTCCAAGCTCCGAACCTATAATATCATCGTTAATGTAAATTCTCAGCGCTTCATTTGACATAAGCGACTGGATGTAATCAGAATATTTTGTATCCTCAGATGCAACAACAACAGTAGTTGGCATACCGGTACCAACCTCCTCTGCATGAGAAGGTCCTGTAAGAATAACTATCGGTGATTCAGGTAATTCTTCACGCAACACCTCGCTCATTCGCTTAAAAGTCTTATCTTCCAAACCTTTACTTGTGTTCAGAATAACCGTTTTTGATGTCACATAAGGTGCCGTCTGACTTGCAACACTGCGAACAAAGCTTGTCGGAACACCAAATATAACAACATCGCTCTGTGAAACAACAGATATATCATTTGTAAGCTTAATTGAACTGTTGATTTTTACTCCAGGGAGCTTAGCTTTATTTTCGCCGTCACGCTTTATATCGTCAATTTCACTCTGAAAAGCTGACCAGACATTCACGCTATGACCATTTTTGTCAAGCATAACTGCCAATGAAAGTCCAAAACCGCCCATACCAAGAACAGTAAATTTTGCCATTATTTATCCCAACCCTTCTCAAGCTTTTTTCTGATTGAAGCTGAATCTATTTTCCGTTCCTTCTTTTAAACGCTTAATATTGGTTCTGTGCATATAAATAAGCAATGCACTTGTAAATGCAACAAGAATAACGTGAATAATACAATTGCTTAAAGGAAGCTTTTCAACAAAATAATGAAGAATGAAAGTAAGTACAGGATAAAAAACTGCAGAAGAAATAGATGAAACCGATACATATCTCGTTATAAACAGCACAATTGCAAAAAACGGAATTATAATTGCAAATGTCAGCGGATCAATAACGATAAGTATCGATGACGATACCAATATACCCTTACCACCCTTAAATCCGTAATAAACCGGAAAAATATGTCCTAAAATCGCAAAAAAACCGGATACATAGCCGATTGATTTTTCATCAAGAACGGACGGATACCATTCAGGCATATTTTCCGCAAAATCACTGCCTATAATAAGCTTGAACATAAGAATACTCAGAATTACCGCTACAATTCCCTTAGCAAGATCTCCTATAAGAGTAAGAAATGCAGGAAGCTTACCATAACAGCGAAGCGTATTTGTAAGACCTGCATTTTTGCTTCCGTGCTCACGAATATCCTCGTGCTTAAGGAATCTTACAACCAATATAGATGAGTTGCAGCTGCCTAAAAGATAAGATATCACCATCGTCAGCAACAGACAAATTATTACCTTTACCATATTTATTCCCCTATTTTAATCATCGTCACGGTTACGCTCACGCACAACAAAGCGCACGGGTGTACCATCCAGTCCGAACGTCTGCCTTATTTGATTTTCAATATATCTCTGATATGAAAAATGAAATAAATCAGCCCTGTTAACAAAAATAACAAACGTGGGCGGCTTTGTTGATGGTTGAGTCATATAATAAATCTTAAGCCTTCTTCCTTTATCAGAAGGCGGCTGGACTCTTGTAGTTGCATAAGCAAGAACATCATTGAGCATACCTGTAGAAATCCTCATACTGTTCTGCATATTTACATTATTTACAAGATCAAACAGCTTATCTATACGAAGTCCGGTCTTTGCTGAAATGAACACGAATGGGACATATGACATAAAGCTGAAATCTGTTTCAAGCTTCTTTTGGAACTCGTCCATGGTATTGGTATCTTTTTCAATTGCATCCCATTTATTTATCGCAATAACGCAGCCCTTACCCTGTTCGTGGGCATAACCTGCCACCTTTGAATCCTGTTCGGTAAAACCTACCTCTGCGTCAATAACTATAACACAAACATCGGAACGATCGACAGCCATATATGCACGAAGTACGCTGTAATGCTCTATTTTCTCCTGAATCTTTGATTTCTTTCTTATTCCTGCGGTATCAATAAATACATACTTGCCATGTTCATTTTCAATAACAGTATCCGTTGCGTCGCGGGTAGTACCTGCTATATTTGAAACAATAGCTCTTTCTTCACCTGCAACACGATTTATAAGCGAAGATTTACCGACGTTGGGCTTACCGATAACAGCAACCTTAATATACTCCTCGTCATATTCCGTTGTATCGTCCTCAGGGAAATACTCAAATACCTTATCGAGCATATCTCCGCTTCCGTGTCCATGTGCCGCAGAAATAGCTATCGGATCTCCAAGTCCAAGATTATAAAACTCATAAAATTCAACAGGCGGATCACCGATAGAATCAATTTTATTAACGCAAAGTACAATAGGCTTTCCACTTTTTTGAAGCATTTTGGCAACATCATAATCGTTCGCCGTTACACCTGTTCTTATATCCGTCAGGAATACAATAACATCAGCTTTTTCTATCGCAAGTTCAGCCTGTCTTCTCATTTGAGAAAGTATAACATCATTGCTGTCAGGCTCAATACCACCTGTATCGACAAGCATAAACTCACGATTTCTCCATTCGCATTTGGAATATATCCTATCTCTGGTAACACCAGGAGTATCCTCTACAATTGATATTCTCTGACCGACAAGCTTATTAAATAGTGTTGATTTTCCGACATTTGGACGACCAACAACCGCAACTAAAGGTAATGCCAAAGCTATCATCTCCAATCTTTTTTATTTATAAAGAATTGCGTCAAGCATTTCAAATCCATCATTCGCAACTGCTTTTACAGACACTCCGAGAGCCTTTTCCACATCAGGAACTCTTAGGTCATCAAGAAAAATATCGGTATCACGCATAAGCATATTCTTGGAAATTATAAGCTCCTCGCCCAAATCCTTACCTTTAAGCTGTGCAATGATATCCTGTGCGGTAATAAGACCTGTGACAGTGATTGTTTCTCCAAAAAAGTCATTTCTTATCTTATATACGTTACATCTTATATTATCCCATTTATTTTCGGTTTTTTTTACAAGCATTGAAATAAACTCATAAGGAGCGTCACCTGTGATCATTGAAACAAATCTATTCTCTGTTGGTGCTTTTGATGTTTCCATTGCTGATTCAAACTCATCTGCAAGAGAACGCAACATTCCGATACCATTCTCATATTGACAATAATCCTCATAGTATTCACCGTTTGGAATTTCACGCTCCGCTGTGATATAAAATTCATCTGCAGGGAAAACTAGTCTTGTGCCATATCTATCAAGAAAATCCTTCTGAAATTCCTCTATTATATCAAGGGTACTTCCTGCATTCTCCTTGTTAAATTTTTCGAGAGGATAAAGTCCCTCTCTGAATTTTGTTAGTCCAACCGGTACAACGGCAATACTTTGAATATTCGGCATAAGATTACCCAAATCAGTCAGAGTTCTGCGAAGCTCTTCACCGTCATTTATGCCCGGGCAGCAAACGATCTGGCAATTCATAGCAATTCCTGCCTTAGCAAACTGCTTTAAATAATCAAGCTTTTGACCTGCAAAACGGTTATTCATCATTTTACAGCGAAGCTCAGGGTTAGTCGTATGCACAGAAACATTAATATTTAAACGCATTTCAATAATGCGGTCGATTTCCTTTTGATCAAGATTAGTAAGCGTGACATAATTTCCCTGCAGGAACGAAAGTCTTGAATCATCATCTTTAAAATACAAGGTTTCACGCATATTCGGTGGCATCTGGTCTATAAAACAGAAAATGCACTTATTCGTACAGCTTTGTTTTTTATCCATAAGGAAAGTTTCAAATGCAAGACCAAGATCGTCATATTCACTTTTTTTAATATGGAAAGTAAAACGTCTGTCATTCCTTTCAACGGTAGCCGAAACATTACTTTCAGCAGCATAATACATATAATCGAGTACATCGTTTATTTCATGACCGTTGAGCGATATCAGAATATCATTTTCTTTTATACCTGCATGGAAAGCAGGCGAATTTACATTAACAGATTGAATTTTTACAGCCATAATTCTCCTTAAAATAAAAACCGAAGAAGGACGATCTCCCTCTTCGGTTCAGCAAGCTGATTAAGCTTCCTTAGAAATTACTTCTCTACCCTTATAGTATCCGCAATTTTTGCAAACCTTGTGCGGAGATGTAAGTTCGCCGCAGTGAGTACATCTGGAAAGTGCAGGAGCCTCCAGTTTCCAAACAGCAGAACGTCTGCTATCACGTCTTGCCTTTG